>CAIMWH010000258.1 GCA_903845065.1 uncultured Rhodospirillales bacterium
AGAGCCTCTTACTTAAACGGATGCGGGTCTGGGGGCGCTCGCCCCCAGCGGGTCCAGGGCAGAGCCCTGGCCTTGCTCCCCTACCGCTTCCCGTGCGCCACCTGGTTGAAGGCCTTGTCCTTGTCGACGCGGATGTCGCCGGGGAGGTTGAGGACTCTTTCGGCGATGATGTTGCGCAGGATTTCGTCGGTTCCGCCGGCGATGCGCAGGCCCGGCGAGAACATCAGGCCTTCCTGGAACAGCGCGTGGAGGGGGGCGAGGTCCGGGTCCATCACCATGCCGGCGGCGCCGAGGAGGTCCATGCCGTAGCTGGCGATATCCTGGAGTTTGCTGGCGTTGACCACTTTGGCGATGGAGTTTTCCGGGCCGGGGGTTTGGCCGCGGGACAGGGCGGTCATGGTGCGGAAGCGGGTGAACTTGAGGCCTTGGGTGCGGCAGTGCCACTCGGCGATACGTTCGCGCACGGCGGGGTTGTTGATGGCGGGTTCGCCGTCGAGGTCGATCATTTTGGCCAGGGTGACGAGATCGGTGACGTCGGGGCGGGGCACGTCCCCCACGGCGAGGCGTTCGTTCATCAGGGTGGTGATGGAGACTTTCCAGCCGGCGCCAACGGCGCCGAGGCGCTGGGCATCGGGCACGCGGACATCGGTGAAGAAGACTTCGTTGAAGTGCGAGGTGCCGCTGATCTGTTTGATCGGGCGGCATTCCACGCCGGGGGATTTCATGTCGAGGAAGAAGAAGGTGAGGCCGGCATGCTTGGGGACGTTGGGGTCGGAGCGGGTGACGATGATGCCGTAGTCGCAGTAGTGGGCGCCGGAGGTCCAGATTTTCTGGCCGTTGATGATCCAGTCGGTGCCGTCGCGTTCGGCGCGGGTGCGCAGGGCGGCTACGTCAGAGCCGCCGGCGGGTTCGGAGAACAGTTGGCACCAGATCTCCTCGCCGCGGAGGGCAGGGCCGACGAAGCGTTCGAGTTGTTCGGGGGTGGCGTAGGCCATCATGGTGGGGATGCACATGCCGAGGCCGATTTCGAACACGCCGCGCGGCACGGCGTAGGCTTCTTCTTCCTGCTGGTAGATGACGTTAAATATGGGGGCAAGTTCGAGCCCGCCCCAGCGCTTCGGCCAGGTGATGCCGGCGAATCCGGCGGCGTATTTCTTGGATTGCCAGGATTTGGCGCGGGCGATTTCCTCGGCCTTGATGTGGCGCCCGCGCGAGACCGGCTTGGCCTCGGATTTGAGTTGCGCGTTGGCGGCGAGAAAGGCGCGGGCATTGGCGCGGAAGGTGGCTTCTTCCTGTGTGTCTTCGAAATCCATTTGAGTGTTCCTCAGGCCGCGTTGCTGGTTTCGAGGGCGGAGACGACGCGGTTCTTCCAGTGGGCGGCCGAACCGATGGTGAGGGCGAGGAGCTTGGAGCGGCGGTAGTAGAGGTGGCAGTCGGCCGCCCAGGTGAAGCCCATGCCGCCATGGGTCTGGATGTTTTCCTTCGACGCCAGGTGATAGGCCTCGGTGGCCGAAACCCGGGCGGAGGCGGCGGCGAGGGGCAGTTCGGCCGCGTCCTTCTCGAGCGCCCAGGCGCCGAAATAGGCGTTGGAGCGGGCGAGTTCGTTGGCGATGTAGACATCGGCCAGCTTGTGCTTGATCGCCTGGTAGCCTCCGATCGGGCGGCCGAAGGCGTAGCGCTCCTGGGCGTAGGCGGTGGCCATTTCGAGGCACACGGAGGCGCCGCCAATCTGTTCGAAGGCGATCAGCACCGCGGCGCGGTCCAGCACGCGTTGCAGCAGGGTGTAGCCCTCGCCGGCGGCGCCGAGTTGTTCGGCGGGGCAGCCGGTGAATTCGAGTTTGGCCTGCGGACGGGCGGGATCGACGGTTTCGAGCACGGTGCGAACCACGCCGCCGGCGCGCAGGTCCGCCAGCACCAGGATGGGCTGGCCGGCCTCGTTCTGCGCGGTGACAACGCAGAGGTCGGCGCTGCCGCCATCGGGCACCGGCCATTTGGTGCCGATGAGCTTGCCGCCGGACAGGCGGGGGGTGAAGGCGCCGGGGCGCGGATTGCCGCCGCCCTCGGCCCAGGCGAGGGTGCCGATATGCATGCCGGCGGCGAACCCGCGCAGCAGTCGGCGCTTCTGCTCGTCGGTGCCGGCGATCATCACCGCCTCGGCGGCGAGATAGATCGAGGAGGAGAACGGCACGGGCGCGGCGGCGCGGCCGATTTCCTCGGCCAGCACGCAGAGCCCTTCGTGGCCGAGGCCGGCGCCGCCGTATTCCTCGGGGATGGCGGCACCGAGCCAGCCCATGTCGGCCATGCCCTGCCACAGCGCGCCGTCATACGATTTCTCGCCTTCCAGCACCGCGCGGACGTGCTTGGAGGTGCTGTGTTCGGCCAGATACCGCCGCGCCTGGTCGCGCAACTGCATGAGGTCATCGGAGAATTCGAAGTTCATCGCGTCGTTCCTGCCCTTCGGCCGCCTCATCCGGGCCGCTCGATTGACAGGTTAGACACTTCGCGGTCAGGTGCAAAAACAATCGCGCGGTCGATGCGGCGGCGAACGAAAAGCGGGAAGAGGAAGCGGCGTGGGCTATCCGGGGACCATCGCGGCGCGAACGCCGGAGCGTGCGGCGCTGATCCATGCCGGCACCGGCGAAGTGCTGACCTATGGCACGCTGGACGCGGCCTCGAACCGGCTCGCGCAATATTTTTATGCCCAGGGCCTGCGCCGGGGTGACCATGTCGCGCTGTTCATGGAGAACCACCTGCATTTCATCGAGGTGGTGTGGGCGGCGATGCGGTCCGGCCTGTATATCACCGCGATCAACCGTTATCTCACCGCGGACGAGGCGGCCTATGTGGTGAATGACTGCGCGGCCAGGGCCATCGTGACGTCCCATGCCCGCGCCGATGTGGCGGCCGCCCTGCTGGATCTCATGCCGGACTGCCCGATCCGGCTGATGATGGATGGCACCATCGCGGGCTGGCAGTCCTACGAGGCCACCGTGGCGGCCTACCCGGCGACGAAGCTGGCGGAGGAATGGGCCGGCGAGGCGATGCTCTACAGTTCCGGCACCACTGGGCGGCCGAAGGGCATCCTGCGCGCGCTGCAGGACCTCAAGCCCGACGATCCCTCGCTGATCATGCCGCTGCCGGCCGACTACGAGGACGACCCGGACATGGTCTACCTCTCGCCGGCACCGATGTATCACGCGGCGCCGCTGATGTTCTCGCTCAGGGTGCAGCGCACCGGTGGCACGGTGATCATGATGCCGCGCTTCGATCCCACCGAGGCGCTGGTTTACATCGCGCGCTACCGCGTCACCCACAGCCAGTGGGTGCCGACGATGTTCGTGCGCATGCTGAAGTTGCCCGAGGCCGAGCGGCGGGCGCATGATTTGTCGAGCCACCGCATCGCCATCCATGCTGCGGCGCCCTGCCCGGTGGAGATCAAGCGGCAGATGATCGGCTGGTGGGGGCCGATCCTGCGCGAATACTATGCCGGCACCGAGGGCAACGGCGTTACCCGGATCAACAGCGTGGATTGGCTGAGCCATCCGGGCTCGGTCGGGCGCGCGCAGCTCGGCATCATCCACATATGTGATGACGAGGGGCGCGAACTGCCGGTGGGCGAGGCCGGCATCATCTATTTCGAGCGCGACCAGGTTCCCTTCGTCTACCACAACGACCCCGAGAAAACGCGGCGCTCGCAGCACCCGGTGCATCCCACCTGGTCGGCCTTGGGGGATATCGGCTACGTCGATGCGGAGGGGTATCTGTACCTGACCGACCGCAAGGCGTTCATGATCATCTCGGGCGGCGTGAACATCTATCCGCAGGCGATCGAGGATGCCCTGGTCACCCACCCCAAGGTGCGGGACGCCGCGGTGATCGGCCTGCCCAACCCCGATCTCGGCGAGGAGGTGAAAGGCGTCGTCGAGCCGTCCGACGGGGTGGAGCCGGATGACGCGCTGGCCGCTGAGCTTACCGAGTATCTGCGCACCAAGGTGGCCCGCTACATGGTGCCCAGGTCCATCGATTTCACCGACGCCCTGCCCCGCCTGCCGACGGGGAAGCTGTACAAGCACGCCTTGCGCGCCCGCTACCTCGGCCAATCCTGAAAAATATCAGCAACGGAGACCATCCATGTCAGAGAGCAAGCGGCCACTGCCGCAACCCACCCCCGAGACGAAGCATTTCTGGGAGGGCACCAAGGCCGGCGAAATCCGGCTGCAGCGCTGCGACGATTGCGCCAACGTGTATTTCCCGCCGCGCCCGTTCTGCCCGGGCTGCGCCAGCCGCAACGTCAGCGTGTTCGCCGCCTCCGGCAAGGCGCGGCTGTTCAGCTACGTCATCCACCACCGCCCGGCCCCCGGCTTCACGCCGCCCTACGCCATCGCTGTGGTGGAGCTTGAGGAAGGCCCGCGCCTGATGACCAACATCGTGGGCTGCCCGCAGACCCCCGAGGCGCTGCCGCTCGATATGGCGCTGGTGCCGCATTTCGAGAAGATGAACGACGACATCACGCTGCCGCTGTTCCAGCCGGCGAAGGGATAACGGACATGTTGAAGAAGAACGAAATCGCCGTTGTCGGCGCCGCCGAGACCACCCGCCTCGGCGTGATCCCGGACATGTCCAACATCCAGCTTCACGCCGATTGCGCGCTCAACGCGATGGCCGATGCCGGGCTCAAGCCGTCCGACATCGATGGCATCGCCTGCGCCGGCGAGAGCCCGACCAACATGGCCCACTACCTCGGCCTGACGCCCAAATGGGTGGACGGCACCGCGGTCGGCGGCTGCTCGTTCATGATCCATGTGCGCCACGCCGCCGCCGCCATCAGCGCCGGGCTGTGCACCACGGTGCTGATCACCCATGGGGAGTCCGGCAAGTCGCAGATCGGCCTCAACCGCGCGCCGCCCTCGCGGCAGAGCCTGATGGGGCAGTTCGAGATGCCGTACGGCGTCTATGGCCCGCCCAGCATGTTCACCGTGCCGGTGCTGCGCATGATGAAGGAGACCGGCCTCACCGAGGAACATCTCGCCACCGTCGCCACCATCCAGCGCGAATGGTCCTCGCAGAACCCGCGCGCCATGATGAAGGACCTCTGCAGCGTCGATGACGTGCTGAATTCCCGCATGATCGCCTGGCCGTTCCGCCTGTTCATGTGCTGCCTGGTCACCGACGGCGGCGGCGCGCTGATCCTGACGTCCGCGGATCGGGCGAAGGACATGCCGCAGAAGCCGGTCTACATCATGGGCACCGGCGAAAGCGTCGAGACCCCGATGATCAGCCAGATGGCCGACTTCACCCGCAGCCGCGCCTTCCGCGTGGCGGGCCCGACGGCCTTCGCCGCCGCCGGCATCAAGCACGCCGACGTCGATCACCTGATGATCTATGACGCCTTCGCCCATCTGCCGATCTACGGCCTGGAAGACCTCGGGTTCGTCGGGCGTGGCGAGGCCGGTCCGTTCATCATGGAGCGCAACACGGCGCCGGGCGGCAAGCTGCCGATGAACACCAACGGCGGCGGGCTTTCCTACACCCACACCGGGATGTACGGGATGTTCGCGTTGCAGGAGAGCGTGCGCCAGATGCGCGGCACGGCGCCGGCGCAGGTGAAGGGCGCCAAGATCAGCGTCTGCCACGGCGTGGGCGGAATGTTCGCCGCGTCGGGCACGATCGTGTTCACCAACGAGGCGTAGGACGAGTGCCCGCCTCTCTCGCGCTTGCGGGAGAGGCGGGAGCGCTTCAGGACAGCAAGCAGCAGGGCGCTGCCCTGCACCCGCCAAAGGCCGCGGGCCTTTGGAAACCGATTACTTTTTCAGCGTTTCGGCGGAAAGGGCATCTCGGCGCGACCTTCCGCGCTGCTTCCTGGCGCTAATTCGATAGTCTTCACACCAGATGTCCTTGAGGTCTTTGCCCAGGCCGTCGAGATCCGGATAGATAACCCTCTGGGTGATCCCAAAATCCCGCAGTTGCGACCGCAGCGTGTCACGTTTGCCACCCGGCACAATGATTTTGACCAGTTGGATATCTCCGACATCCGGCTGCCCACACCACAAATGCTGCAGAAATGTAATTGCTCACCCCACCCGTACGATCGGGTGCACGGGTAGTTTGGCTGCCAGCACGAGGCGGACGGTGTCGAGCACCGACGCTCCGTTGGCCTTTGCAGTGCTGACGACGGAGCGGAAGGCGGCGTAGGTCTCTGCGCCC
>CAIMWH010000259.1 GCA_903845065.1 uncultured Rhodospirillales bacterium
GAAACTTTTGGGCGCTGTTTACCCCTGGAATCTGGAAAGGTTTGCACGCTGTTTTACACCTTGAGCGCCGGGTCGTTCAAGTCGGCGACGCCTGCCTCGATGGCGTCGTAGAGGCGCTTGAGGCGCGCTTCGGATTCCGCCGCACGCCGGTTCAGTTCGCCAATGTGCTCATGCTGGCGCTCGGATCGCTCCTGCCGCCGGTCGAGTACGGTGGCGAGGATCGTCTCCAGCCTTTCGGGCTGGAGGAGTCGGTCTTCGAGATGGCTGGCGACGAGATCGTCCAGCTTCTCCATCGGCACCGCCATGCCTTCGCAGCCCGTCGGTCCCTGCCGGGCTTTGGTCGAGCAGGCATAGTAACGGTATCGCCCGCCCTTGCTGGTGCGAATGGTCATGGCACCGCCACACTTGGCGCAGTGGATCAGGCCGGTGAGCATTGTCGGGCCGCTTATGACGGCGGACGGCGTCACCGTGGGATGCCGGGCCTTGAGCAGGGCCTGCACCGCGTCAAAGGTTTCGCGCCCGATGATCGGCGGAACCGGAACGACCACGATCTCGCTGACCGGCTTCAGCTCCTTGGACTTGGATCGCTTGTTGAACTCATGCTCGCCGACGTAGGTCCTGCGCGTGAGGATGCGGTGGACTTGGCCAATGCCCCAACGCCCGCCGTCGCGGGTGAAGCGGCGATTGCGGTTGAGGTAGCTGACGATGTTCTTGACGCCCATCTGGCCGGTCGTGCCGTCGCCTTCCAGGGCGAGCCGATAGATCAGCCGCACGGTGTCGGCGTGCAGCGGGTCAATCTCCAGCTTCTTCTTGACCTTCGCGCCGCGCCGCTCGGCCGCGACGACACGGTAGCCGATGGGCGGCAGCGAACCGTTCCAAAAACCTTGCCGGGCGTTCTCCTTCAAGGCGCGGATGACGTGCTTGGCGTTTTCCTTCGACTGGTATTCGTCGAACAGCGCCATGATCTGCCGCATCATGACGTGCATCGGATCGTCGCCCATCTCCTGGGTGATGGAGACGAGCTTCACCCCATTCTTCGCGAGCTTCCGGACATAGAATTCCAGCTCGAAGTGATCGCGGAAGAACCGGCTGAACGAATGGACGATTACCACGTCGAACGGTGCAGGCTTCGACGTGCCAGCCTCGATCATCCGCTGAAACTCGGGGCGCCGATCATTGGTGGCCGATGCGCCCGGCTCCACATAGGTTTCGACGAGCTGGTAGCCGCGTGAGACGCAATAGGCTTCGCCCTGCCGCTTCTGGTCGGGGATGGAGACATCGTGCTCGGCCTGCCGCGCTGTCGAGACGCGCAGATAGAGGGCGGCCCGTAGCGGCACGGTCATGGCGTATGTCTCCCTGTCACATCATCGGCACGGCCCAAACAGCTCATCGAACAGGTCGCCGAACCATTGCTCGAATACCTCAACCTCCGCGTCGGTGACGGGCACATGCTCCGGCCAGTCGTCGGTGACAGTCCAGGTGGAGAGGTCATGCTTCGGCGGCCGGCCCGGAAACGGCCAGGGTTGGCCGAGCAACGCTTCAAGCTGCTCCGATGCGGTCGGGGGGCGTTCTTTGCGAATTCTGGCCATTGCGCCAGAATCGCCGAACCTGACGCCTGAAAGAATAGCCTTTTCTTACGCTGGAAGCACCCGCGTACCTTGGCGCAAAAAGACTTGCGCGCGGCGGCGCGGGGCTGAAACAGCGTAGGGGCGAAGGCGGTCGTCATGGCGCTGTGAGGTTCAACGCCGTCGCCACCGGCAGATAGAGGGTGCGTGGCTGCCGAACCAAGGGCGCAAAGCCGAAGGCCACATAGAAGGCTGCCGCCTGGTCGTCGATCGCGTCGGCGAAGATGGCGTGGGCGCCGATCGGGGCCGTGGCGACGGTCTGGATGGCGTCAAACAGCAGGGCTTCGCCAAGCCCCTGTCCGGCATAGTCGCTATGGCGGCCAAGCCAGCCGATCAGCACTGCCGGGACGGTCGGGTAGCGCGGGAGTTTCTTCGCCAGCGGCTCGGGAACCTCGGTCAACGGCACGTTGCTGGA
>CAIMWH010000260.1 GCA_903845065.1 uncultured Rhodospirillales bacterium
GCCGATGGATGCGTCGCCGTTCGACGAAATGGTGCCAACCTGCGCGACCTCGTCGGAGGACTTGATCTTCTTGGCGCGCTTCTGGATGTCCTTGACGGCTTCGGTCACGGCCAGATCAACGCCGCGCTTCAGGTCCATCGGGTTCATGCCGGCGGCCACGTACTTGGCGCCTTCGCGGACGATCGCCTGGGCCAGAACCGTGGCGGTCGTGGTGCCGTCGCCGGCGGTGTCGTTGGTCTTCGAGGCTACTTCGCGCACCATCTGGGCGCCCATGTTCTCGAACTTGTCGATCAGGTCGATTTCCTTCGCCACCGACACACCGTCCTTGGTGATGCGGGGGGCGCCGTAGCTCTTGTCGATGACGACATTGCGGCCCTTGGGGCCCAGCGTCACCTTTACGGCGTTGGCGAGCATTTCGACGCCGGCGAGCATGCGCCCGCGGGCATCGGAGCCAAAACGCACTTCCTTGGCAGCCATGTTCTACTGTCTTTCCAGTGATTTCAGTCTTTTAGCCAAGGCGAGATCAGGCTTTGGCCTTGGCGGCCTTCTTGGCCGGCGCGGCGGCCGGCTTCTCAGCAGCGGCCGGAGCGGCGGCGCCGATGACGCCCATGATGTCGCTTTCCTTCATGATCAGCAGCTCGGCGCCGTCGATCTTGACTTCGGTGCCCGACCACTTGCCGAACAGCACGCGATCGCCGGCCTTGACGTCGAGGGCGACGACGGCGCCGAGTTCATTGCGCGCGCCGGGGCCGGCGGCGACGACTTCGCCTTCCATCGGCTTTTCCTGGGCGGTGTCGGGGATGATGATCCCGCCGGCGGTCTTTTCCTCGGCGGTAATGCGGCGGATCACCACACGGTCATGCAGCGGACGAAATTTCATCAGATTGGCTCCTGCTCGGGCGGGACGCCGGCGACCCGGCGGCCATGGGGTGCGCGGAACTCCGCCGTCGCACCTCCGCCGATGCCGCGGCTTAGCACTCAATGGGGCGGAGTGCCAGAACTTTGCTTGCGGGGCGTGTTGGTGCGGCAAGGCAGGAATTGCACCACCCGCTTCGCTTGAGACACGGAGATAGGGAGAAGGGAGAAGCATATGGGCTTCGCCTGACCCGACATGACCCACTTCCTTCACTTCTCCCCGTCTCACTGTCTCAAGCGAAGCGGGTGGTGGATTTCCTGCCTTCCTTCGTCCGATTGCCCTGGTGCGGGTTATTTTGCCGGGCGCAGGCCCATTGCCATGGTGTACTCGTCGCCGCGCGCGGCGTAGGTGAGGGTGCGCTTGGTGCCCCAGGAGTTGATGGTGAAGTAGACCGGCACCACGCCCATGTCGCCGACCGCGATCTCGGCGGCCTGGGCGTAGAAGGCGTTGCGTTTGGTGTTGTCCAGGGTGCGCAGGGCGTTGCCGAGGGCGGCGTCGAAGGCGGGGTTGGACCAGCGGCCGCGGTTGGAGGGGCCCATGCCGGTCTTGGGATCGAAGGTGGCGAGCAGGGCGGTCATCGGGGAGGACGGCTCGCCGTTGCCGACCCAGCCGGACAGCATGACGGAGAACTCCAGCTTGCTGCCGCGGCTGAACAGGATGCCGGCCGGCATGGTCTGCACGTCGGCCTTGATGCCGATGCGGGCGAGCATCTGGCCGGCGGCCTGGGCGACCTGGGCGTCACTCGGGAAACGGTCATTGGAGGAGGCCAGCACGATGGAGAAGCCGTCGCCCCAGCCGGCCTCGCGCATCAGGCGGCGGGCGAGTTCGGGGTCGAACGGCAGCGGCGGCAGGTTGGGGCTGGCGCCGGCGACGTCGGGCGGCACGTACTGGCCGGCGGCGTGGGCCTGGCCGCTCAGCAGGCGATCGACCAAGGCCGGGCGGTTGATGGCGAGGCTGATGGCGCGGCGGACGCGGGCGTCCTTCAGCGGGTTGCGATCGAGCGGCTTGCCGTTGATATCCGATATGCCGGGCGAGACATCGCGCGCGCTGTCCATGTGGATGTAGATGATGCGGAAGGCGTCACATTCGGCCAAAGCGAGGTCGGGGTTGGCGGCGATGCGGGCGCGGTCGACGCCGGGGACGCCCTCGATCATGTCGGCGTCGCCGGAGAGGATGGCGGCGACGCGGGCGCCGTCATTGGCGACGGGGCGGATGGTGACGTGGTCCCACGGTTCGGCGCCGGCCCAGTAGGCGGGGTTCTTCACCAGTTCGAGGCGGTCGCCCGGGGTCCAGGAGACGAATTTGTAGGGGCCGGCGCCGATGGTGGCCTTGCCGGAATTGTAGTCCGCCGTGGTGGCGCCCTCGTTGGCTTTGGGGATGATGCCGATGCTGGCGATGTCGATCAGCAGGGTGGGTGCCGGGCCCTTGGTGTGGATGCGGATGGTTTGCGCGTCCACCACCTCGGTGCGCTCGATCAGCTTGGTGAACTGGGCGAACGAGGAGGGCGAGTTGGGCACCTTGGGGGCGCGGGCGAAGGTGAAGGCGACGTCCGCCGCGGTCACCGGCGAACCGTCGTGGAAGGTGAGGCCGGAGCGGAGGTGGAATTCCCAGGTGGCGTCATCGACCAGGCGCCAGGTGTCGGCAAGGGCGGGGATGATGCGGCCGCGCGGGTCCGACGTGACCAGCGGTTCGAAAATGTGGCGGCTGACGGCGGCGTTGGGGACGTAGACGTGGAAATGCGGGTCGATCGAGCTGGCGTCGGTGCGGACGGCGATGCGGATATCGGCGGCGGATGCCGATGTGGCGAGCATGATGGCGCATGCTGTGGTGACGACGCGACGCATTCGAAGAGACCTCCCTGGCCTGATTTTGGGTCAGGCTAGGGGAAGGCAGCCGGTGTGGGAAGTCAGCCGGCGAACACTGGGCTTTCCGGCAGGCGGGCGCCGCCGTCCACCACGATGGTCTCGCCGGTGACGTAGCTGGCATCCTCGCTGGCGAGGAAGACCATCGGGCCGGCGATTTCCTCGGGGCGGCCGAGGCGCTTGGCGGGGATGAAGTGGGCAATGCGCGCCTCGCCCCAGCGCGCCTTGAGGCCGGCGAGGCCGGGCGTGTCGATGTAGCCGGGCTCGACGCCGTTGACGGTGATGTTGTCGGCGGCGAGTTCGATGGCGGCGGTGTGGATGAAGCCGGTGACGGCGGCCTTGCTGGTGGCGTAGGCGCCGGAGCCGGGCATGGAGACCTTCGGGCCGGTGACCGAGGAAGTGATGATGATGCGTCCGCCGCCTTGCTTACGCATGTGCGGCAGGGCGGCCTGGGTGAGGGTGAAGCAGGCCTTCACGTTGACGTTGAACAGGCGGTCCAGCGTGTCGTGGTCCATCTCCTCGATGGTGGCGCGGCCGAAGGCGGCGGCGTTATGGACCATGATATCGAGGCGCCCGCAGGTGGCGGCGGCTTCGGCGACCATGGCGCGCGTGGCGGCGTGGTCGCCGATGTCCACGGCGCGGAAAATCGCCTTGCCGCCGGTGGCGGTGATGAGGCGGAGGGTTTCCTCGCCGTGCTCGGGGGTGCGGGTGGCGATGACCACGGTGGCGCCTTCGTTGGCGAAGGCGATAGCGACGGCGCGGCCGATGCCCTGGCCGGAGCCGGTGACGATGGCGACCTTGCCGGCGAGGCGTGTGCCCATGGGAGATACCTTCTGGTTCAGGCGGTCACGTCGACGTCCACGCCGGACGGGTCGAAGCCGCGGTTGGCGCGCAGCAGTTGCCGCGAGTAGGGGTGATTGACGCGGCCCTCGGCGAGATCGGTCGCGGTGGTCATCTCCAGCAACTCGCCGCGGCTCATCACGCCGATGCGGTCGCAGATATGGGCGATGACGGCGAGGTCGTGGCTGACCATCAGCATGGTCAGCCCGAGATCGCGGCGCAGGCGGGTGAGCAGGTTGAGGATTTCGGCCTGCACGGACACGTCGAGCGCCGAGGTTGGTTCGTCGAGCAGGAGGACCTTGGGTTCAAGGATCAGGGCGCGGGCGATGGCGACGCGCTGGCGCTGACCGCCGCTGAGCTGGTGCGGGTAGCGGAAACGGTGCTCGCGGCCGAGACCGACCTCGGTGAGCGCGGTCATGATACGGGCTTCGGCGTTGTCGAGGTTGTGGATCGCGATGGGGGCAGCCAGCGTCTGGTCAACGGTCTGGCTCGGGTGCAGCGAGCCGTAGGGGTCCTGGAAGACCATCTGGGTGACGCGGCGGCTTTCGCGCGGGCGCTTGTTGGGCATCACCCGGCCGGCGATGGCGATGCGGCCCTCGGCATGGGGGATGAGACCTGCGATGGCGCGCATGACGGTGGATTTGCCGGAGCCGGACTCGCCGACGAGACCGAGCGCATCGCCGGCCTGGATGTGGAAGGACACGTTGCGGGCGGCGCGGACGAGGCTGGCGCCGTGGCCGTAGGTTACGGAGACGGCGGCGACGTCGATCATGCGGCGGTTCCCACGGCGGCGGGCAGGTCGATGAGCCAGGCGGGGTCGCGCTGCAATTGCGGCAGTTCGGCGCGGCGGTGGCCGAGTTCGGGGAGGGCGGCGAGGAGGCCGCGGGTGTAGGGATGCTGCGCCTCGTGCAACTTGCCGGCGTCACACACCTCGACGATCTGGCCGGCGTACATCACCAGCACACGGTCGCAGAAGGAGGAGACGAGGTGCAGGTTGTGGCTGATCAGGATGAGGCCCATGCCGCGGCTTTTCACCATCTCGTCCATGATGGTGAGCACCTGCTGCTGGACGGACACATCGAGGGCGGAGGTGGGTTCGTCGGCGATGAGGATGTCGGGGCCGGCGATCAGCATCATGGCGATCATGATGCGCTGGCCCATGCCGCCGGATACCTGGTGCGGATACTGGTCGTAGACGCGCTCGGGGTCCCGGATGTGGACGGCGGCGAGCATTTCGAGCGCGGCCTGCCGGGCGGCCTTGCGGCTGGAGCGGAAGTGGTAGCGGTGGGTTTCGGCGATCTGCTTGCCGACGGACATCACCGGGTCGAGCGAGAACTTGGGGTCTTGCAGCACCATGGCGATGCGTTTGCCGCGCAGCTTGCGGAAGCCGGCCTCGGTGATGGTCGACAAATCGGTGTCGCCGAGTTGGAGATGATCGGCCTCGACACGGCCGGGCGAGGCGATGAGGCCCATGATGGCGCGCCCGGTGGTGGATTTGCCGGAGCCCGATTCGCCGACGATGCCGAGGCGCTCGCGGCCGAGGGTGAAGGAGACGTTGCGGACGGCGCGGAAATCGCCGTCATCGCCGGGATAGACCACGCGCAGGTTGCGTACGCTGAGAAGGGGGGCCTCGGTCATCCGGAGCGCGCCTCCGAGAGATCGCGTAGGCCGTCGCCGAGCAGGTTGAAGCCGAGGCTGACGATGAAGATGGCGGTGCCGGGAATGGTGGCGACCCACCACTGATCCAGCAGGACGGCGCGGCCGGTGGAGACCATGGCGCCCCATTCGGGCAGCGGCGGCTGGGCGCCGAGGCCGAGGAAGCCGAGGCCGGCGGCGGTGAGGATGATGCCCGCCATGTCGAGCGTGAGGCGGATGATCACCGAGGGCAGGCAGAGGGGCACGATCTGGGTGAGCAGGATGCGGAAGGAGGAGGCGCCCTGGAGCTGGGCGGCCTCGATGAACTCGGCGTGGCGGCGCGTCATCGTCTCGGCACGGGCGAGGCGGGCGTAGGGCGGCCAGGCGGTGAGGGAGATGGCGATGACGGCGTTCTCGATGCCCGGGCCGAGGGCGGCGGCAAAGGCAAGGGCGAGGACGAGGCGGGGGAAGGCCAGGAAGATATCGGTGATGCGCATCAGCACGCTGTCGATCCAGCCGCCGAAATAGCCGGCGGGCAGGCCGATGCCGAGGCCGACGGGCAGCACGATGATGCTGACGAGGCCGACGATGGTGAGCGTGATGCGGCTGCCGAACACCACGCGGGCGTAGATGTCGCGGCCGAGTTCGTCGGTGCCGAAGGGGTGCAGCCAGCTGAAATCCTGCAGGCGGTCTTCGAGCACCTGGTGGAAGGCGAGTTCGCGGTCAGCCAGCAGGGGGGCGAAGATGGCGGCCAGGACGAGGGCGGCGACGATGACCAGGCCGGTCATCGCCAGGCCGTTGCGGTGGAAAGCGAGCCAGGCACGGTACCAGCGGCCGAGGCGGGCCTGGTTGCGGCTGGCCGGCGCAGGGTCGAGCAGCCAGCCGCGCCACCCGGTGGGGGCGCCGACGCGAAGGGGGGTGCTCATTTGCGGGTCCGGGCTCGGGGATCGACGAGGGGGTAGATGACGTCCGACAGCATGTTCAGGACGATGTAGACGACGCCGATCAGCATGGTGCCGCCGATGACGGCGTTGAGGTCGGCGGCGAAGAGGGAGTTCTTCATGTAGAGGCCGAGGCCGGGCCAGGCGAACACGGTTTCGGTCAGGACGGCGCCCTCAAGGAGGGAGCCGAAGGTGAGAGCGATGACGGTGACGAGTTGCACCCAGACATTGCCGAGCGCGTGGATCCAGACGACGCGGAAGGGCGAGAGGCCCTTGGCCAGGGTGGCGAGGACGTATTCCTGGCGCAACTGGCTCAGCATGAAGCTGCGCGTCATGCGTGCGACGTAGGCGAGGGAGAGATAACCGAGGATGGAAGCGGGCAGCACGAGGTGGCTCATCGCGTTCCAGAACACCTCGTCTTCGCCGGCCAGCAGGCTGTCCACGGTGATCATGCCGGTGACGGTGGGCACGATGTCATCGAACGAGACGTCCATGCGGCCGGGCCCTTCGACCCAGCCGAGCTTGGCGTAGAAGATCAGCAGACCGACGAGGCCGAGCCAGAAGACCGGCATGGAATAACCCAGCAGCGAGCCGAAGCGGACGATCTGGTCGGGCCAGCGGCCTTTGTGGGTGGCGGCGACGACGCCGAGGGGAATGCCGAAGCAGACGCCGACGATGAGGGCGGAGACCGAGAGTTCCAGGGTGGCGGGGAAGACTCGGAGGAGGTCGGACAGCACGGGATGGGCGGTCATCAGCGAGGTGCCGAATTCGCCGTGCAGGATTTTCTTGAGGTAGATCCAGTATTGCTCGGGGATCGGGCGATCGAGGTTGAGTTCCTTGAAGACGCGCTCGTAGGTGCTGCGCGTTGCCTTTTCGCCGACGATGGCGATCACCGGGTCGATGGGTATGACCCGGCCGATGACGAACGTCACGCAGGTCAGGCCGAGGAAAGTCAGGCTCACCGAGCCCAGCAGGCCGGCGATCCGGCGGATGAGCCCGGCAATTTGCCGGACCCATCCGCGCGGTGCCGTCACCGCCGCCTCGGCCGTGACTGCGCTCACGCCGATCAGGACTTGGTGATGGTACGGAAGAAGTAGGTGTCCTCGACGATGCCGGGCTTGTAGCCGTTCACGTTCTTGCGCGAGGCGACCGGGGTGAGGGGCTGGAACATCAGGATGTACGGCCCCTGGTCGGTGATGCGCTTGATGAGTTCGGCGTAGAGCACGTCACGCTTCTTGGGATCGGTTTCCTTCACCGCGGCCATCGTCATGGCGTTCGATGTGGGGTCGAAGTAGTGATCGCGCCAGGCGAGGGGCTTCGGCTTGTCATCCGCGTCATCGTCGTTCAGCGCGAACACGCCGGCGTTGGTGTGCGGATCGAGATAGTCGGGCGTCCAGCTGATCAGCGTCATCTGGTGGCGGCGGCCGCGGAGGTCACCGATGACCTGCTTGGCGTCGCCAGTGACGATGTTCACCTTGATACCACCCATCGCCATGGTCTGCTGCATGGACTGGGCGATTTCGGTGAGCGGCGAGGCGTTCTTGCACTGCAGCTTGATTTCGAATCCGTTGGGATAGCCGGCTTCGGTGAGCAGGGCCTTGGCCTTGGCGACATCGAGCTTGTACGGCTTGTAGTCGATGTAGCTCGGGAAGCCCTTGGGCAGGAACGTCTGGTTGACGATGAAGGCGCCCTTGAGGAACGAGTTCACCATGCCGTCATAGTCCACCAAATAGCGCAGCGCTTCGCGCACCTTGGGGTTCTTGAGGCGTTCGTCACCGAGGTTGAGGTTGGTATACCAGGTGCCGGAGTAGGCGAAGGTTTCGACCTTGACGTCCTTGGCGGTGGCCAGGGCCTTGAGCTGGTCGGCCTGCAGGGTCCAGGCCATGTCGACGTCGCCCTTCTCCAGCAGCAGGCGCTGGGTGGCGGGCTCGGGGACGTGGCGAACGATGACGCGCTTGGTCTTGGGCGGGAAATGGAAGGCCGGGTTGGCTTCGAGGGTGACCGACTCGTTGGCCTTCCAGGAGACCAGCTTGTAGGCGCCGGACGTGGCGGAATGGGTCTTGAGCCAATCGTTGCCCATATCCCCGTTCTTCTCGTTCGCGAGCGCCACCTTCTTCTCGACCACGGAGCCCGCGGTGGTCGCCATCAGGTTCAGCACCATCACCGGCGAGAAGTCCTCGATGATCTTGAACTGCAGGGTGCTGGCGTCCACCGCCTTCACCAGGTCCTTCACGTTGTCCTTCTTCCAGCCGAGCTGGTTGAAGAGGAAGGCCGGGTTCTTGTCCATCAGGACGACGCGCTGGAGCGACCAGGCGACATCCTCGGCGGTGACCGCGGCGCCGCTCTCGAACTTCTGGCCGGCGCGCAGCTTGAAGGTGAAGGTCTTGTTGTCCTTCGCGACTTCCCAGCTCTGGGCCATGGCGCCAACAAGCTTGGTGAGGTCTTCGGCTTCGTAGCGAACCAGACGGTCATAGATGTTGGAGACCAGGATCTGGCCGGACACCTCGTATTCCTCGCCCGGATCGAGGGTGATGATGTCATCGATCTGCGAAGCGATGACGATGGTGTCCTTCGGGGTAGCCGCCTGTGCCTCGTGTTGGGCGAGCAGCGACGTGAGCGCGGTCGTCCCCGAAGCAGCCATGAAAGTACGCCGGTTCAACATGCAGGCCTCCCCTTATTGGATATGCGAGGAGGTCAGGCTACCCATGCGACGGCGGAATGCAATACCCCTGTCGCAATGTAACCGGGCGGGGGCCGATTGTGCCCCGCCGGGGGGGCCTGTAGCCTGCCGCGACTGCCGACGAAACGGCTTGGGAGGTTACGATGGGCTTGAAACTCTATGGCGTCGCGCGGTCGCGGGCGATCCGCTGCATCTGGGCGGCCTACGAGGTGGGTGCCGACTTCGAGCTGGTGGAAGTGGTGCCGGGCGAGGGTGGCAGCCGCAAGCCAGAGTTCATGGCGCTCAATCCCAACGGGCACGTGCCGTTCATCGTCGATGACGGGGTGATGCTGTGGGAATCGACCGCGATCAACCTGTATCTGGCACGCAAGTCGGGCGGCCCGGTGGCGGCGGCCAATGTGGCGGAGGAAGGCCAGATGATGGCCTGGACGGCGTGGGCGCTGACCGAGGTGGAGCCGCACGCGGCGACCACGATGTATCACACCTCGATGCTGCCCGAGGCCGAGCGCGATCCGGCGAAGGTGGTGGATGCGCTGGCGGCGGTGGCGGCACCGCTCGCGGTGTTCGAGCAGCACCTCGCGAAGTCGGGCGGCTGGGCGGTGGGCGGGCGGTTCACCATGGCCGACGTGAATATCTACGGCGCGATTTTCTATCTGCGGTTCACCCCGCAGGCGCTGGCGGACAAGCCGGCGATCCGGGCGTGGATGGATGCCTGCCGGGCGCGGCCGGCGGCGAAGCGGGCGTTCGCGCTGCGCGGGGAGTAGCAGGGCGCGGCGATGGTTGCGGCGGCGGTTCAGCGGCGGGCGATCCTGCTTGTGCTGGCCGCTTCGGCGGCGTTCTCGGTGGTCTCGGCGCTGATCAAGGCGGTGGGGCCGGGGATCCCCGCGGTCGAGGTGTCGCTGGTGCGCGGCGTGGTGATGGGCGGCATCATGCTCACGGTGCTGGGGCGGCGGTCCGGCGGGCGCATCCCGTGGCGGACCAATCATCCGTGGGGACACCTGGCGCGGTCGGTGTGCGGGTTTTTCGGCATGGTGTCAGCCTATTACGGGTTTTCGCATTTGCCGCTGGCGGCCAACACGGCGCTGGGGTTCGCGATGCCGCTGGTGCTGACGGCGTTGTCCGGCCCGTTGCTGGGCGAGCGGGTGGGGTGGCAGCGCGGCGGGGCGGTGCTGACGGGGATGGTGGGCGTGCTCATCATGGTGCGGCCGTGGAATGCCGAGGCGGCGCTGCCGCTGTGGCCGGCGCTGATCGTGCTGGCCGGCGTGGTGTGCTGGGCGGGCTCGATGATCAGTATTCGCCGGCTGGGCAAGAGCGGGGAAAGCAACGAGGCGATCATCCTGTTCTATTCGGTGGGCAGCGCCATCCTGGCGGCAGGGTTCGTGGTGCCGGTTTGGGTGACGCCGGGCGGCTGGGAACTGGCGGGGATGCTGGCGGCGGCGGTGATTTCGACCGGGGCGCAGTTGCTGATGACCGAGGGGTATCGGACCGGGGAGCCGAGCGGGGTGGCGCCATTCGAGTATGGCGCGATCCTCTACACCTCGGTGTTCGGCATCCTGATCTGGGGCGAGTTTCCTGATTTCTGGAGCTGGGTGGGTATCGCGGTGATTATTGCTTCCGGGTTATATGTCTGGCGGCGCGAAACGCGCGGGGACTGAACCGGGAGGAAATCAACATGCGTGGATTGATGCAGGAGCGTCCGCTGCTGGTGGCCGGGCTGCTGGAGTATGCCGAGCAGTATCATGGCGACACCGCGATCGTGTCGCGGCTGCCGGATCGGAGCATCGATCGGAGCGACTGGCGGCGGATCGGGCAGCGGTCGCGCCGGCTGGCCAATGCGCTGGGGCGGCTGGGGCTGGGGCGGGGCGATCGGGTGGCGACGCTGGCGTGGAATAGTTTTCGCCATCTGGAGTTGTATTTCGGCGTGGCGGGCTCGGGCGGGGTGTTGAATACGGTCAATCCGCGGCTGTTTCCGGAGCAGATTCAGTATATTATCGAGCATGCTGAGAATGGGTATGTGTTTTTTGACCTGACCTTCGCCGCCCTGGTGGAAAAGCTGGTGCCGCTGCTGCCTGGTGTGAAGGCATGGGTGGCGCTGTGCGAGCCGGGTGAACTTCCCGCGATGCCGGGGGTGGCGTTGCTGTGCTACGAGACGTTGCTGGCGGGTGAGAGCGATGCCTATGCGTGGCCGGCGCTCGATGAGCGGGATGCCTGCGCGTTGTGCTACACGTCGGGCACCACCGGCCATCCCAAGGGGGTGTTGTATAGCCATCGTTCGCAGGTGCTGCATGCGATGGCGGCGTGCACGCTGGATGCGCTGTCGATTTCGTCACGGGACAGCATTCTGCTGATTGTGCCGCTGTTCCATGCCAATGCCTGGGGGGTGCCGTTCGCGGCGGCGATGGCGGGGGCCAAGCTGGTGCTGCCTGGTCCGCTGCTGGATGGGGAGAGCGTGTTCAACCTGATGCGCGACGAGGGGTGTAATTTCTCCATGGGCGTGCCGACGGTGTGGCTGGGGTTCTTCGATTACATCGAGCGTAACCGGGCCAGCCTCGATTTGTCGGCGATCCGGCTGGAGCGGGTGGCGGTGGGCGGGTCGGCGGCGCCGCGGGCGGTCATCGCGAAGTTCCAGGAGATGCTGGGCACGTTCCTGATCCATGCCTGGGGGATGACGGAGACCAGCCCGCTGGGGGCGGTGGGCAATCCGTTGCCGAAGCATCGCGGGATTTCACTCGATGCGCGGTATGATTTGCAGACCAGGCAGGGGCGGCCGATCTATGGCGCGGAACTGCGCATCCTGGGGCCGGACGGCACGGTGCAGCCGCATGACGGGGTGGCGGTGGGGGATTTGCAGATCCGTGGCAACTGGGTGGTGTCGGCCTACTTCAAGGGCGATGGGCCGGCGACGGATGCGGAGGGGTGGTTCACCACCGGGGATGTGGCGAAAATCGATCCGGATGGCTACGTGCAACTGACTGATCGCTCGAAGGATGTGATCAAGTCGGGCGGGGAGTGGATCAGTTCGATTGATGTGGAGAACATCGCGGTGGGGCATCCCGATGTGCAGGAGGCCGCGGTGATCGGGGTGTATCACCCGAAATGGCAGGAGCGGCCGTTGCTGCTGATCCAGCGCAAGGCGGGGCGGGAGCCGAGCAAGGCGGATATATTGGGGTTCCTGGAAGGGCGGATCGCCAAGTGGTGGATGCCGGATGACGTGGTGTTCGTGGAGTCGTTGCCGCATACGGCGACGGGGAAGTTGCTGAAGACGGCGCTGCGGGAGACGTTCCGGGATCATCTGGCGGGGGCTTCGTAGGGCAGGCAAGTGAGGCTCCGCCGGCAAAGGGCCGTGGGCCCTTTGATCCCGGTACTGCTTGCGGTTGGGGCGATGGCCTTCGGGTGGGAGCATATGCTTGCCGGTTCGCTGGCGAAGCCGATCACTTGGTTGATTGCCTGCGGCGCAAGGGGGCGAGCATCAACTGAAGGCAGGTGCCCCAGCCGCGAGAAGTGACGGGATCAAAGGGCCCGCGGCCCTTTGCCGGCGGAGCCTTGCTTGCGCCTACCTCGGATCAGACGGCCGGCGTTCGATACAGCACCGTGCCGCCGACCTTGATTTCCGTATCGACGAGATAGCGGCGGACGCCTTCGGGGTTGATGGCGATGCCGAGGCCGGGGGCGTCGGGGGCGGTGACGTTGCCATGGGCGTCTCGGGCGATGGGGGTGGCGATGAAGTCGGTGGCGAGTTGTTTGGGTTGGAAGGGGTATTCGCAGATGCGGTGGTCCGGCAGTCCCGCGAAGGGTTGCAGGGAGGCGCTGAGGGCGAGGTGTGAGGTGAAGGTGTGGTTGACGAAGGTGACGCCGCGGGCGGCGGCGTAGTCGGCGACGCGTTTGGCGGGGCCGATGCCGCCGATGCGGCCGGTGTCGATCTGGATGAAGCCGACGCCGCCGAAGTCGATGAGATGTTGGGCCATGGCGAAGTTGTGGGCCCCCTCCCCTGCTGCCAGCCGGACGTTCGGGCTGCGTTTGGCGAGGGCGCCGTAGGCGGACAGGGCGCTGGCGTGGAAGGGTTCTTCGAGCCAAGTGGCGCGGGCGGCTTCGAGGGCGGGGATGCGGGCGGCGGCGGCTTCGACGTTTTCGCCCCAGATCTGGCCGGTATCGACCATCAGGAGGGCGTCGGGGCCGATGCCTTCGCGGGCGGCGGCGAAGTGGTCGGCGTCGATGGCGGCGGTGGTGCGGCCGATCGGGCCCCAGCCGAATTTGGCGGCGGCGTATCCGGCGGCGCGGGCGGACTGGCCCTGGCGGAGGGTATCGGCGGGGGTGTCGCCGAAGAGCATCGAGGCGTAGGGGGTTTTCTTGTGGCTCGCGGTGTAGCCGAGCATGCGCCAGACCGGCTCGCCGCGGGCGTGGCCGAGCAGGTCCCACAGGGCCATTTCGATACCGGACCAGGTGTGGGCGGCTTGCAGGAGGTCCATGCTGTCGTATTCGACCTGGGCTGCGATGCGGGCGATGTCGGCGGGGCCGTCGAGGGTTTGGCCGAGCACGGACGCGGCGACGGGGCGGCAGACGCCGTGGGACATGGGGCAGACGAAGGCGGCGATGGAGGGCAAGGGGGCGGCCTCGCACTCACCCCAGCCGATGTGGCCGCTGGCGGTGACGCGGACGAGGAGGGCATCCTGGCTGCCGTCGGCTTCGGTGGTGACCTCGGGCATGGCGAGGTAGAAAAGGTCGACGGATTCGATCTTCATGAGGCGGGCTCGTGTTGAAGGAAGTATTCAGGATCACAAAGAGATGGCGAGACAGCGAGAAGGAAGGATATTTTCTTCTCGCTGTCTCGCTGTCTCTTTGTTCAATCTGGCTTTACTGCCGCGCGTAGATCACCGGCTTCGGGGTGAAGGTGACGCCTTCGTCGAGCGGGTACATCGGGCGGGCGCAGATGGTGTGGCCGAGGGTGGGGAGGTTGGCGGAGGTGGCGCCTGGAATGTCGATGTTGAAGTTCTTTTCCACCCACTGGTCGAACATATGATACTCCGTGTGGGGTGACTTCACCACGATGAGGTCGTATTCGGTGGGGTTGATGCCGACCGAGTAGTACATAGCGCGGTCGAACAGGCTGACCGAGCGGGTCATCACCACCACCGTCATGTTGCCGATGAGGAGCACCGCGGTGGGGCCGGCGTCGAGGCCGGAGCGCATGGTTTCCAGGCGCGCCTTGCCGTCGGACAGGAGTTTGACGGTGGCGGTGACTTTCATCGGCGGGAAGCGGGCGGGGTCGTGCTGGCCGCCCAAGGTGGTTTCGATTTCGGCGCCGACGCCGGCGGCGTGGGCGGCGCGGGCCGCCCGGGGGTCGACGATCTGGGCGAGGGCACGCTTGGGGTAGCCGGCTTCGGCGAGGCCCTTGAGGATGAGGTTGCTGTCGCCGGTGGCGCCGGAGGAGGTGGCGTCCGCGGCGTCGGTGAAGAGGACGGGGCCCTGCATGGTGCTGGCCTGGGCGATGGCGCGGGCGAGGCTGATGAACTTGCCCTGCATGCGGTGGCGCTGGGGCCAGAATTCGTGGGCGAGGCGGAGGGCCTCGGCCTCGGCGGTGGTGGGGTCATCTTCGGTCATCACCAGGACCTGGCTGCAGAGTTCGGGCACGTCGGTGAAGGGGTTGCCGATCATGATGCCGGCGGAGAGCGCGGTGCCGTCACGCTCGATGCGCTGGCATTCGCGGATCATGTCGCCGTAGCAGCCGGATTTGGTGATGAGTTCGTCGCCGCGGACAATGGCGGGGATGACGACGCGGGCGATGGTGGTGCGGGTGGGCTTGGCCATCAGGCGGAGCAGGAGGCGGGCGGCGCGCTTGCCGGTGTCGGCGAAATCGACGTGGGGGTAGGTGTGGTAGATGGCGAGACCGTTGATTTGTTTCAGCATGCGGTCGGTGAGGATGCCGTGCAGGTCAAGCGAGATGACGATGGGGATGTTGGGGCCGGCGAGGCGGCGGACTTCGGTGAGAATCCAGCCTTCCGGGTCAAGCTCGCCGTCGGCGCCCATGGCGCCATGGAGAGAGACGTAGATGCCGTCGATATCGTGCATGCCGGCGGCGACGGCGTCGGCGAGTTCGCTGGACAGGCGCTTCCAGCCCTCAGCCGAAAGCAGGCCGGCGCTGCCGGCGCGGGCGGAGTAGGTGGGCACGAGTTCGGCCCCCGCGGCGCGGAAGATTTCGAGCGCGCCGCCGAGGCCGGTGTTGAGGCCGGCCTGGCCGAATAATTCCTCGCCACGGGTAACGGCGAATTCGCCGTAGCCGGACTGCATCGGGTTGAAGGACGATATTTCCTGCATGCATTCGACGAGCAGTATGCGCGACATCGGGCGTTCCCTTCCGCTTGGCCCGCGATCGGCATTACCATCGCCGGCACAGTTTCGGGGAGGATAAGCAGATGGCGGCGACAAGGGAAACACCGGTGCAGGCACCGGTGCGCATCACCAACATCACCGTGGCGCCGCTGGTGGGCGAAACGCCGCAGGGGGGGTGGTCGACGGAGATCAAGCCGGAGGATTCCGTGCATGCGTTGATCGCGGTGCATACCGATGCGGGGGTGATCGGGCATGGCAGCGTGTTCACCAATGGCGGGTTGGTGAAGGCGGCGGTGGCGCTGCTGGAGCCGCTGTGGCGGGGGGAGAATGCGCTGGAGCCGGAGCGGGTTGCGGAGAAGATGCACCAGAACACGTTCTGGATGGGGCGGGGCGGCACGCTGACGCATGTGATCAGCGGGATCGACATCGCGCTGTGGGATATTCTCGGCAAGGTGGTGGGTATGCCGGTGGGGCGGCTGCTGGGCGGCACCTATGCGACGCGGGTGCAGCCGTATTGTTCGCTGTTGATGGATGAGCCGGGGCCGATGCTGGAGCTGGTGGCCTCGTTCCGGGCCAAGGGGTTCCGCGCCTTCAAGATCGGCTGGGGACCGTTCGGGCGGCGGGACAGCAGCGCGTTGGATGAGGCCATCGTGCGGGCGGCGCGCGAGGGGGCCGGGGCGGATACCAAGCTGTTCGTCGATGCCGGGGCGTCGGACAGCTATTGGCCGCAGGGGCTCAAATGGGCGATGCGGACGGCGGAGATGCTGAAGGACTACAATGTCGGCTGGTTCGAGGAAGCGTTGAAGCCGGACGCAATCGACGATTTCTGCCACCTCCGCCGTGTCTCCCCGGTGCCGATCGCCGGCGGCGAAGTGCTCACCCGGCGGCAGGCGTTCCTGCCCTTCCTCGCGCGCGGGGCGTTCGACATCATCCAGCCCGATGTCACCAAGGTGGGCGGGATCAGCGAACAGCGACGCATCGCCTGGATGGCTGAGGACTACGGGGTGAAATACGTCGGCCACGGCTGGAACACCGCCGTGGGCTTGGCCGCCGACCTGCAACTGGCGAGCGCGTTCCCCAATGTTGACCTGGTGGAGTTCATCGGCGGCAGCCCATATCTGGACGGGATCACCGAGGCGCCGTTCCGGCTGGATGGGGAGGGATATCTTGAAATCCCGGCGCTGCCCGGGCTGGGGCTGCGGCTCGATCGGGAGAAGTTGGGACGCTATACGGCAGATGCCTCGGTGCTGTTCTGACGGCTGGGCTGCGGGCGAATGTCTTGCCGCGCGGGCCGCTTGCACGTAACAGACCCGGCTCCCGGCATGGTGCCGGAGATGGGCTGGGATCGGTTTCATGGCGACGGACGACATGGCGACGGGCACGGCGGATGCTGCTCCGGATAGCGCGGGGCGGGATTTCATTCGCGATATCATCCAGGCGGACCTCGATGCCGGCCGGGTGCAAACCGTGGTCACGCGGTTTCCGCCCGAGCCGAACGGCTTCCTGCATATCGGGCACGCCAAGTCGATCTGCCTGAATTTCGGCGTGGCCACCGAGTTCGGCGGGCGCTGTCATCTTCGGTTCGATGACACCAATCCGACGAAGGAAGAACAGGCCTTCATCGACGCCATCACCAAGGATGTGCGCTGGCTCGGGTTCGACTGGGGCGAGCACCTGTATCACGCCTCCGACTATTTCGAGCAGTTGTATGAATGGGCCGAGCATCTGATCGGCAAGGGCGTGGCGTATGTCGATGACCAGTCGCCGGACGAGATGCGGGAAAGCCGCGGCACGCTGACGGAGCCGGGCCGCAACAGCGCGTTCCGCGATCGGACGGTGGCGGAGAACCTGGACCTGTTCCGGCGGATGAGGGCGGGCGAGTTCCCCAATGGCGCCCGCGTGCTGCGGGCCAAGATCGACATGTCCTCGGGCAACATGAACCTGCGCGATCCGGCGCTATATCGCATCCTGCATGCGACGCATCCGCGCACCGGGGACGCCTGGTGCATCTACCCGACCTATGATTTCGCGCATGGGCAGTCGGACGCCATCGAGGGGATCACCCATTCGGTGTGCACGCTGGAGTTCGAGGATCACCGGCCGCTGTACGACTGGTGCCTGGAGCATCTGCCAGTGCCGTCGCGGCCAAGGCAGTACGAGTTCGCGCGGCTCAACATCGGCTACACCGTGCTGTCCAAGCGCGTGCTCACCACGCTGGTGCGCGACGGGCATGTGAACGGGTGGGACGATCCGCGCATGCCGACCATCGCGGGGCTGCGGCGGCGCGGCGTGCCGGCTTCGGCCATTCGCGATTTCGCCAGGCGGATCGGGGTGGCGCGGGCCTACAGCGTGGTGGACTACGCGATGCTGGAGCATGTCATCCGCGAGCATCTCAACCGCAGCGCGCCGCGCCGGATGGCGGTGCTGCGGCCATTGAAGGTGGTGATCGAGAACTACCAGGAGGGCGTCACCGAGACGCTGCCGGCGATCAATCACCCCGATGACGCGGACCAGGGGGTGCGCGAGATCACCTTCGGGCGCGCGTTGTATATCGAGCGTGACGATTTCATGGAGAACCCGCCGAAGAAGTTCTTCCGGCTTGGCCCGGGGCGCGAGGTGCGGCTGCGCTACGGCTACTTCATTACCTGCGTGGGCGTGGTGAAGGATGCGGCCGGCGAGGTGGTGGAACTGCGCTGCACCTACGATCCGGCAACCAAGGGTGGCAACGCGCCCGATGGCCGTAAGGTGCAGGCGACGATCCATTGGGTGGAGGCGAGCACGGCGCGTCCGGCGGAAATCCGGCTCTACAACCAGTTGTTCACCCGGCCCGATCCTGCGGCGGAGGGCGAGATTTTCGACCACCTCAATCCCGACTCGCTGGAAATCCTCGCGGGCTGCCTAGTGGAGCCGGCGCTGGCGGTGGCCAACACGCCCGAGACCGTGCAGTTCGAGCGCACCGGCTATTTCTGCCCGGACCCCGACAGTTCGTCGGACCGCCTGGTGTTCAACCGCACCGTGGGGCTGCGCGATACCTGGGCCAAGGTAAAGGCGGGAGCGTAAACGCAGGCTCCCCGCCTGCCGCGCATCTTGCGATGCACGCCAAGCGGGGCAGGTCGCGGCGTAATTGCCTGTCGCTGGCGGGTGTTACTTCCGCCGACGGATGGCGCCGAGGCCAACCAGGCCGAAGCCGAGCAGGGCCATCGACATCGGCTCCGGGGTGTAGACCATGACGGTCAGATCCTGGAAATCATGGTCGCCGGAGCCACCGAGGTAGTTTTCGTCGGACAGGCCGAGGTAGGCCTGCGGGTTCGGACCGGCATTGGCGCCGAAGCTCGGACCGAGATCACCGAAGCTGGTGGCGGTCTCGACGATGACGGCACCGTCGACGACCGCTGCGCCAGTGGCGTCGATGGTCGAGACGGAGTCCCCGTTCAGGATGGTACGGCTCGAAGACTGCCGGAAGTAGGTGAAGCCATAGGGAATGGCGCCCGTGGCGGTCATGTCATAGCTGAAGGACTGACCGACGGTGGAGTCCGCCAAGCCGAGCGGCGCGCAGCCGTGGTTGCAGAAGTAGTCGCCGGCGGCTTCGGCGGCGGCGCGGCTGGTGCCCACCCAGAACTCGTTGGTGAACCCGGCGTTGCCGTAGCCGGTGGCGCCCGGGAGAGCGTTCGGCCCGAACACGAAGGTGTAGAGGCCGGTGGTGCTCGCATTCAGCGTCGCATTGACGAAGCCGTTGGTGCCGGTGGGAATGCTCTGGCCGGGTTCAACGTCCCACGCATCCGTGGTGGTGGTGCCGGTGACGGTCAGCCCCTGCGCCGAGGCGGCGTGCGGCCCGAAGGCCATCGTCGCGACACCGAGGGCGGCCGCAAGAAGAAATCTCTTTTTCATTTAACATCCTCCATAATACAGTCAAAATTCGCTTCTAAAAACGACCGATAAACAGTCGCCGATCCGCTCAAATTATCGTGGCAAGAATGTAATCTTATCTGCCATTCAGGGCGGTCGCACCAAGTCTCTTGCAATTCAAATGCCAGAGGCGTGCTGGTTTTTAGTCTATTGGAATCGCTGTCGTAATTTTTGTGACGATCATTCCACAAAAATCATGTGTAAAAAATCCCGACAGGCCCGCGCCGAGTCCTATACCGGCGGGGCAGCCAGGGTATCAGCCCGGGAGAACCGCCGCGCACGCCGTGGCGGCGGCATCGGTGGGTTCCAGCGGATCGCGCGGCAGCACGCGGTGGCGCAGCACCATGGCGGCGAGGGCGTGGCGCCGCGGATCGCCCAGCCGGGTAGCTTCCCAGGCCATGGCGGCGGCGGAGGTCACGTTGTAGAGCGCGGTTGCGGCCTGCCGGGCGAGGGCGGGGTTGGTGGTGGCCTGCATCGCCAGGTCCACGGCACGATGGAAGGCGGCGCGCAGGCCCGCCACCTCGTCGGAGGTTTCCAGCAGCGCCCCGACATGGGCGGAGAGTGCTTCCAGCGCGCCCTCGCGGCTGGCGGCGCGCAGCACGTCGAGCGCCACGATGTTGCTGGTGCCTTCCCAGATCGAGCCGAGATGGGCATCGCGCAGCAGGCGGGCGTCGGGCCATTCCTCGATGTAGCCGACGCCGCCGCGCACCTCCATGGCATCGCCAGTGACGCCGCGGGCGTCGCGGCAGGCTCGGAATTTGATGAGGGGGGTGAGGATGCGGAGCAGGGCGTAGGCGCCGGGTTCGCCGGCATCGGAGCGGCGCAGGGCGTCGGCGGTTTGCAGCATCATGGTGCGGGCCTGCTCGGCGCGGACCAGCATCTTGGCGAGTTGGCGCTGCATCAGCGGCATCTCGATGAGGCGCTTGCCGAAGGCCTGGCGGTTGCTGGCGACATGCATCGCCTCGGTAACGGCGCGGCGCATCAGGCCGGCGGCGCGCACGCCGTTGGACAGGCGCGAGTTGTTGATCATGTCGGCCATCTGCTTGAAGCCCGCGCCGGCATCGCCGACCAGGTAGGCGGTGGCCCCTTCGAGGCGGATTTCGCCCGAGGCCATGGAGCGGGTGCCGAGTTTGTTCTTCAGGCGCAGGATGCGATAGGCGTTGGCGCTGCCGTCGGGCAGGGTGCGGGGGAGGAGGAAGAGGCCGACGCCCTTGAGGCCGGCCACCTTTTCACCGGCTACGCCGCCCTCGGGGCGGGCAAGCACCATGGCGAGTTCGGCATCCGCGTTGGAGCAGAACCACTTGTCGCCCCACAGACGGAAACTGCCGTCATTGCCGGGCTGGGCACGCACCGCGGTGGCGCCGACATCGGAGCCGGCGCCCTGTTCGGTCATGAACATGGCGCCCTGGGTCAGCACATCCATGTCCTGGCTGGTCAGCGCCGGGAGGTAGCGGGCGATCAGGTCCGCGTCGCCGTATTTGCGCAGGGTGCGGGTGAGGCTGTCGGTCATGCTGACGGGGCAGCAGAGACCGAACTCGGCCTGCACGAAGAGGTAGGTGATGGCGTATTTGGCGGCGGGCGGCATGGCGGCGGGCCAGCCGAGCACGCCGGCGCGGTGGGAGAGGGCGGCGAGGCCGTACTCCCCGAAGGCGACGCGTTCGAGTTCGCGGTAGGCCGGGTGGTATTCGATAGACTGCACATCATCGCCGCGGCGGGTGCGGTGGTGCAGCACCGGGGGGTTGCGGTCGGCGGTGCCGGCGAGATCGTCGAGCCTGCCGCCGGCGAGGGCGCCGAGGCGGTCGAGATGGGGGGTGAGGTGGGCGAGCAGGTCCGCCGGGAGGTAGAGGGTGAGCAGGCGGGCGAAGGCTGGATCGGCGCGCCAGAGGTTGATGCCGTGGCTGTCGGGAACCGCGTCGGCGCCGGTGGGGGCTGGTTCAGTCATCGATGGCTCCCTTCACTCGGCCAGGCACGCTGATATAGACCGCCAGCAGCGCGCCGGTGAGCAGCATGGCGGTGACGAGGAAGACCCAGTGGTGGCCGAAGGCGGCGCCGACCACGCCGCCGGTCATCGGGCCGAAGGAGTTGCCGAGGAAGTACGCCGATGAGGTCAGCCCGAAGGTGAAGCCGCGCTCCTCGGCGGAGGTGAGCTTGGCGATGAGGGCGTTGGCGGTGGGGACGATGGCGCCGACGAACAGGCCGACGCCGAAGCGCTCGGAGACGAAAACCCAGTAGTTCTCAGCGAAAGCCTGCGGAAAGGTGGTAAGCACCGCGCCGGCGAGGGCGATCAGCATGACCATGCGTTCGCCCATGCGGTCGCTCAGGCGGCCGAGCAGCGGCACGGCGACGACGCCGGCGACGCCCGAGATGGAGAATGCGAGGCCGGAAAGCGTGGCAACGTCCGGCCGGTTGCCGACCAGGTCCATGACGAAGAGGCTGATGATGGGGAAAATCGCCTGCAGGCCAAATTGCGCGAGCAGCAGCACCAGCACCAAAGCAGCCATGCCCGGCGCGCGGATGAGGATGCGAAAGGAGGTCCAGGTGGAGGGGCGCTGCTTCGCCGGTGAAGGCGTGAACCGCTCCGGCACCAGCCACCAACACAGCACGAAGGACAGAATTGAGACCGCGCCGGCGACGAAGAACGGCTTGCGATAACTGCCGGTGAGGTCGGCAAGCAGACCGCCCACCACCGGTCCCATCAGCGAGCCGACAAGCTGACCGGTGGAGAGCCAACCGAGCGAGGAGCCCAGCCGGCCGCGCGGCACCTGGGTGGTCACCAGCACCACGGCGGCGGAGCTGAAACCCGCCAGCGCCCCCATCACCACACGTAACGCCAGCAACTGCCACGCACTGGTGGCCAGGCCCATCAGGATGGTGAGCAGCCCGATCGACATCGAGGCGCGCAACACCATCGGCTTGCGGCCGTAGCGGTCGGACATGCGGCCCCAGATCGGCGCGGCGAAGGCGGCGATGAAGGAGGTGATGGAGGAGAGCGCGCCGGCCCACAAATCGATCTCGGTGATGCTGCGCACGCCCACCTCGGGCAGGAACAGCGGCATGATGGGGCTGAGAATGGAGAACGAGAAGGACATCACCAACTGGACCGAAACCATGGCCCACAACGTCACCCGCCAATTGGGCGAGATGCCATCCTCCTCCACCAACGCCAGCGCATCCGCCATGCCAGCAACGCCCCCTGCCCTGCCTGATCGATCAGGATCGGCGGGGGCGTGGGATGTGTAAAGGGGCTGAGGTCATGGCAGTCGCGCGCACGCGGTGGTCAGGGGAGGAAGCAAGGCTCCGCCGGCTTAGGGGCCTCCGCCCCTAAGAACCCATGACTGCTTGCGGTTGGGGTGATGGCCTTCAGCCGCGGGCCGAGATCTTGCGTGGGCGGCCGGGCGAAGCCCATCAACGTCGTCTCACCGGCGCGATCGTGGTGGCGTCCCGGATCGATTGCCTGCGGCGCAAAGGCGTTATCACCTGAAGGCCGGTCCTCCAGCCGCGAGCAGTGATGGGTTCCAAGGGGCGAGCCCCTTGGCCGGCGGAGCCTTGCTGGCCCTTCGGCTCATGCTGCCACTAACAAGGCGTCCACCACGCGCACGGTCCCGGTGGCTTTTTCGACCAGCACCGGGTTGAGGTCGCATTCGGTGATGACGTCTCCCAGGTCGGCGGCGAGGCGGGAGAGGTTGGCGGCCAGGGTGGTGAGGGGGGAGGTGTTGGTGGCGGGGATCAGGTTGCGGTAGCCGCCGAGCAGGGCGCCGAGCCGGGTTTGGGCGAGCATGGCGGAGGCCTGGGGCGGGCTGAGCGGGCAGAGGTCAACGGCGCGGTCGGCTTGCAGTTCGACCATGGTGCCGCCGGTGCCGAGGGTGATGACGGCGCCGAAGGGCGGGGCGGCGAGGAAGCCGGCCATGGCTTCGACGCGGTCGGCCAGATGTTCCTGGAGTTCGAAGCCGGCGATGCGGGCGTGTGGCTTGGCGGCGAGCACGCGGGCCAGCATGGCGGTGAGGGCGGCGCGCAGGGCGGGTTCGTCGGCGATGCCGAGGGCGACGCCGCCGGCGTCGGAGCGGTGGGCGATGTCGGGCGACTCGATCTTGAGCACCAGGGGGTAGCCGATGGCGGCGGCGGCCACGATGGCAGCGTCGGGGGTGGGGACCACGGCGGAGCGGACGAGGGGGATGTGGTAGGCGGCGAGAATGCGGCGTGCGAGGCCGGCGGGAAGCGGGCCGTGCTGGCCGGCGAGTTCGGCGCGCAGGGCCGGAAGTTCGGGGTGGGGCTGGTGCGCGGTGGAGGTGGCGGGGGCAAGGGGGGCGAGGTTGCGCAGGGCGACGAGGCCGGCGCGCAGGCCGCGCAGGACCGGGACCTGGTATTCGGCCATCAGTTCGTGGATGCGCGGGTTGGTGTTCTCGGCGGTGGGCGAGACGATGACGATGGGCTTGGGGCTGCGTTCGGTCAGCTTGCCGTATTCGATGATGTGGGGGGTGTAGTTGTTGAGCATGGTGGGCGTCAGGCTGGCCTGGGAGTCCTGGACCAGGAGCAGGCTGTCGACGCCGGGGTCGGCGAGGATGGCGTCGATGGCGGCGCGGTCCTGTTCGGGGCCATGGTTGACGGTGGCGCCGAGGTCGAGCGGGTTGAGGCCGGCGGCACCGGGGAGGGCGGCGATGATGGACGCGGTGGTTTCGGGGGTGAAGGCGGCGGGCGCGATGCCGAGATCGGCCGCGATGTCACATGCCAGGGCGGTTTCGCCGCCGGAGATGCCGACGATGCCGATGCGCGGGCCGGCGGCGCGGCGGGGGGTGGATACCAGGCAGTGCAGGGTGGCGATGAGTTCCTCGTAGTCCCGCGTAACGGTGACGCCGCAGCGGGCGAAGAAACGTTCGTAGGCGTCGGCGCGGCTGATGAGGGCGCCGGTGTGGGCCTGCACGGCGAGGTTGCCGACATCGGAACGGCCGACTTTCAGGATCGCGAGGGATTTGCCGGCGGCGCGGACGATCTCGACGCCTTCGGCGAATTCGGCCGGGCGCTGGATCGATTCGAGCACCACGCCGATCACGCTGGTACGGTCATCGGCGGCGAAGAAGCGCATGTAGTCGGGCGCGGTGACCTGCCACTCGCTGCCCATGGTGACGATGGTGGAGAGGCCGAAATCCGACGAGTTCATCAGCGAGATGGCCGCCGAGCCGGATTGGGCGATGAGGGCGACAGGGCCGGGATGGACCTTGGCAGTGATGGTGGCGGGGTAGAGCGGCATGCGGTCGTGGGTGTCGATCAGGCCCATGCAGTTCGGGCCGTGGATCACCATGCCGGTGGCGCCCATCACGGCGCGGCAGGCGTCGGCCTCGGCGGTGGTGAAGCCGTTGGAGAAGATCACCGCGGAGCGCACGCCGGCGCGGTCGAGATCGGCGAGGGCGGCGGCGACGCCACTGGCGGGGATGGCGACGACGGCGGTGTCGATGCCGGGCGGGAGGGCCGCTATGCCGTTGATGACCGGCAGGCCCTCGATGGTTTCGGCGCTGGCGTGGACGGGGAGGATGGTGCCTTGGAAGCCGGCCCTTTGCAGGTTGCCGATCACCTGGTTGCCCTGGGTGCGCCGGGTGCCGGAAGCGCCGATGACGGCGACGGTCGCGGGGCGCATGATGGCTGTGACGTCGCGCTTCATGGGTTACGCCCGGCGCAGGAAGGTCAGGGCGTTCTTGTAGAACCATTTTTCCAGCACCGCCGGTTTCAGCGGCAGGGCCTGGTATTCGCTGATGATCTGCTCGAACGAGAGGCCGAAGGTGCTGCGGGAGAGGCCGACCATGATCTTGTCCTGCAGGAGGGTGTTGCCGAATTGCAGGAACGACTCCCAGCCCGCCCCGGCGGTGGCAAAGTGGCGTGGGCGGTGGGCGGCGGTGTCGGCGTAGAGGTTGGGGTGGCGGCGGAGCAGGCCGATCATGTCGTTCACCCAGGGCCAGCCGGCGAGGCCGGCGACGACGCGTAGTTCGGGGAAATCCATGCAAACCTGGTCGAGATGGCTGGGATGCCCGAGGTCATACGGCCGGTCATTGGCGTAGGTCATCGCGGTGTAGACGCGCACGGGGACATCGAGTTCGACGCATTTGGCGTAGAGCGGGTAGTAGCGGCGATCGGACGCGGGGATGCCGTTGTAGAGCGCGACGACGCGCAGGCCGCCGATGTTGTGCTCACGCACCAGGCGCTCGAAGTTGCGCACCCCGGTCATGCCATCGAGCGGCGAGGTGGCGGAGAGGCCGATGAAGCGGTCCGGGTAGGCGGTGCAGATGCGCGCGAGGGTGGCGTTGGAGGAGCCGAGGACGCCGAGTTCGATGCCGGCCGCGTCCATGTCGGCGATGAAGCGGGTGATGCCGCCGTCGTCGGCCGGGGCTTCGGGGGCGGCGGCGCCATCGGAGCGGCCGCGGAAGATGTGGGCGTAGTTGTCGAAGCCGTAGCCGTCGGGAAGGGGCTGGAGGTCACCGACGGCATTGCCCATGCGGCCCTGCATGGCGGCCCAGTAGCCGGGTTCCTCCTCGCTGCGGGGGAGGTTCATCTCAAGGTCGATAATGCGGGGCATGTTGATGCTCTTTCGGCTTGAATTCCCCCGGCCTCCCAAGAAACGTCACCGGCTATCCAAGCCTAGCATCGGCGTTTGGCGGTGACCACCGAGGCCACCGCCAAACGGATCAAGCGGCTTGTTGCGGCCGCACGCCGAGGATATGGGCCAGCGCACAGGTGAGTTCCGGGCGGTTCAGCGTGTAGATATGGAACTCGTCGATGCCGTTGGCTTGCAACAGGCGCACCTGCTCTGCGGCCACGATGGCGGCGATCATGCGGCGCAGTTCGGGGTCTTCGTCGATGCCCTCGAACATGTGGGCAAGCCAGGCCGGCAGCACCACGCCCGAGAGTTCGGAGAAGCGCTTGGCCTGGGCGAAGTTGGTGACCGGCAGGATGCCCGGCACGATCGGCGCGGTGATGCCGGCGGCGAGGCAGAGGTCAAGGAAGCGGAGATAGGTGTCCGACTCGAAGAAGTAGTTGGTGATGGCGCGGGTGGCTCCGGCATCGAGTTTGCGTTTGAGGTTGTCGAGATCGGCCAGCGGGTTGGACGCGGTGGGGTGGATATCGGGGTATGCCGCCACCGAGATCTCGAACGGATGCAGGCGGGCGAGGCCGGCCACCAGGTCGGAAGCATAAGCGTAGCCGTCAGGGTGCGGCACGTAGGCACCGCCGCCCGGCACATCCCCGCGCAGGGCGACTATGTGGCGCACCCCTGCTTCCCAATAGCGATGGGCGATCTCATCGATTTCGCCGCGTGGCGCGCCGACGCAGGTGAGATGGGCGGCCGGCGTCAGCCTGGTATCGGTCACGATGCGGCTGACGGTGGCGTGGGTACGGGCCTGGGTCGTACCCCCGGCACCGTAGGTGACCGAGACGAAGCGCGGCGCCAGCGGGGCCAGCCGATCGATGCAGTGCCACAGTTGCACCTCCATCGCATCGGTCTTCGGTGGCATGAACTCGAACGACAGCGCCGGCGGCGGATGCTCGGCGCTGCGCACCGGCAGGCGGCCGATGCGGGCACCGGTGAGCCAGCGGGCGAGGGTGGGGCCGGGGGGGGATGACTGGTTCATGGCGTGGTAGATCGCGCCGGATCGCGCCGGTTGCAAGCGCGGCGGCGAACCCGCGGCGGACTTTTTTGGTCCCGAACGCGGACACAATAACTTTTCTTTCATCCGTGCAGGGCAGACTCACGTATGCAAGGTCGGCCCGTACATATGCTAGATCGTGGCCTTGATCGCTGTTCGAGGATGAAGATGCGCCTGTCCCTCCGTCCGATGCTGCTCACCTTTGTCCTGACCGGTGTCATGCTGCTCGGCGGCTGCGCCACGCCGCCGCCCGCCGATGACCCCGATGCCGTGGCGGAGTTCAAGGAAAACAACGATCCGCTGGAGCCGACCAACCGGGTGTTCTACGCGGTGAATGACGCGCTTGACGTGGTGATCCTGAAGCCGGTGGCGCTCGGCTATCGCGCCGTGGTGCCCTCGCCGCTGCGCACCGGGGTGCACAATGCGCTGAGCAACCTCGGCGCGCCGTTGACGCTAGCCAACGATGTCATGCAGGCGCGCCCAGCCCGCGCGCGGGTGACGCTGACGCGATTCGTCATCAACAGCACCCTGGGCGCCGGCGGCCTGTTCGATGTCGCGACCGACATGGGCTGGCCCGCGCACGACTCCGATTTCGGCATGACGCTGGCGGTCTGGGGCGTGCCGGATGGCGCGTTCCTGTTCCTGCCGGTGCTCGGTCCGAGCAATCCGCGCGATGCGACCGGCTTCGGCGTGGATACGTTCGCGCTCGATCCGTGGGGCTGGATCGGCAAGGGCGATACCGTGAAGGACCTGCGCCTGGTGCGCACCGGGCTTTCGGCAGTGGATGCCCGCACCGCGGTGCTGGACGATTTCGACAAGCTGCGGGCGCAGGCGCTTGATCCGTACGCCACCGTGCGCAGCGCGGCGCGCCAGTATCGTCACAGGAAGGTTGACGATGCGCGCAACGATGTGACCGGCGAGGCCCTCAAAAAGTCACCATGACCCACCAGATTGCGTCTGCCTGCCCTACTCCTACAACTGGTGAGTTCGCGATGATCACACGCCGTTTCCTGCTCTCTTCCACCGCCGTCGCCGCCTTCACGGTGCCGGCCCGTGCTGACGCGGCCGATACCGCGCAATCCTTCATCGCCAACCTGGCGCGCGAGTTGATCGCGGTGGCCAATGGACCAACCAGCGGGGCGGACAAGCAGGCCGCGCTGGAGAAGCTGATCGACCGGGATGTGGATATCGCCACGGTGGCACGCTTCTGCCTCGGCCGCTTCTGGCGCACTGCCACGCCCGATCAGCAGCGCGACTATGGCGCGTTGTTCCGCGCGGTGATGGTGCGCAACATCACCAGCAAAGTGGGCGAATACAAGGGCGTGACGATGGATGTCGGCAAGGCTCAGGCCCGCGAGGACGATGTGGCGGTGAGCAGCGTGGTGACCCGGCCGGGCAATGCGCCGAACAAGGTGGACTGGATCGTCGGCACCGCCGGCGGGGCGCCGCGCATTATCGACGTGGTGGCCGAAGGCACCAGCCTGCGGCTGACCCAGCGCAGTGACTACGCCGCGTTCCTCGCCAGCCACGGCAACAACGTGCAGGCGCTCATCGACGCCATGCGGGCGCAGGCCGCCGGCAAAAGCTGAGCCCGCGCCAGGTGCCCGAGCCTAGGCCAGGCGCGGGCGGCCGGCTTCCATCAGGCGGGCGCTGATCAACTTGCGCGCGGGTGCGACGAGGTTGCCGACGCGCAGCACCGCATCGCGCAGGACGCGGGCGGGCATCCGCTCGTCGGTGAACAGGCGGGCGGTGGCGTTGGTGGCAGTGTAGGTCGGGAATGTCGCCATGCGGTGCTCGCGCTCGTAGGCCTTCAGCACGGATTGGGCGGCGAAATCGGTGCCGCGATTGGCGGCGTGAGTGATGCGCCGCGCCAGGGCCTCGGCGCCGCGCAGGCCGAAATTGAAGCCGTGCGCGGTGACCGGGTGCATGCCCACCGCGGCGTCTCCCATGAGGGCGAAGCGGGTGCCGGCGAAGCGCTCGGCGTAGACCGTGACCAGCGGATAGGAGTGCCGGGTGCTGACCAAGCGCATCTGGCCCAGGCGCTCGCGGTAGCGCCTTGTCGCTTCGGCGCTGAATTCAGCGTCATTCATCGCCATCACCGTGTCCATCTCGCGGGCCGGCAGGGTGAGCACGAAGGAGGAGCAGTTGCCGTTGATCGGCAGCATGGCGATGGTCTGGCCATAGTCGAACCACTCGGTGGCAACTTGGTCATGCGGCAGGTCATGTTCGACGCGGCAGACCATCATCACCTTGCCGAAATCGCGCATCTGGGCTGGGATGCCCTGGCGGCGGCGTAGTTCGGAGAAACGGGTGTCGGCGGCGACGACGAGGCGGGCGGCGATTTCCTGACCGTCGGACAGGCGCACGGTGGCGCCCTCGGCGGAGGTTTGCACGCCGGCGACCGAAATGCCGGCCATCACGGTGACGTTGGGCAGGGCGGTGGCCGTTTGATAGACGGCGCGGCGGATGAGGTGGTTGGCGACGAGGTAACCCAGCGGCACATCGCTGCGGGCGCCTGGCTCGAAGCTCATGGCGTAGAGCGAGCTGCCGTTGAGCACGCGGGCCTCGCGCATGTCGGCCACTTCCCCGGCCGGGATATGATCCCAGGCGCCGAGGGATTTCAGCATGTTGACGGAGCGGTGGGTCATCGCGATTTCGCGGCCGTCGAAGCCGGGGTTGGCGAGTTCGCTCTCCGGCAGGCGTTCGATCACGGCGACGCTGAGGCCGCTGTCGCCGAGGGCGGTGGCGAAGCTGAGCCCGGCGGGACCGCCGCCGGCGATGACGATATCGTAGTCCATGGCAGGCTCTCCGTGCGCGTAGGCTCGCATATGGGGGTGGCGGGCAGGATTGTCGATGGCATTACGTGCGGCATTCCTGCACGAAAACATTGCTTTGCGGCCGGGCGAAGCTGCGCCATGGTCCGCGGCATCAGGGAGAGACACCATGAAAATCACCATCGGACGCCGCCCGCTCATGGCCGCTGCATTCGCCGCCCTCGCGACACCGGCCGCCGCCGCCGAGCCGGCGCCGGTGATTTTCGTGCATGGCAACGGCGATACCGCCGGGCTGTGGATCAAGGTGCAATGGCATTTCGAGAGCAACGGCTACCCGCGTAACCGCTTGTTCGCGCTCGATTTGCGCTATCCGCAGGCGAGTTTGATATTCAACGTGGCGCAGCCTGGCCGCTCCACCGCCGAGGAGGTGATGCGCCAGTTGGCGGCCGAGGTGACGCGGGTGAAGGCGCTGACCGGGGCGGAGAAGGTGGTGCTGGTGGCGCAGTCGCGCGGCGGCAACACGGTGCGCAACTATATCAAGAATGGTGGTGGCGCCGCCCATGTGTCGCTCGCGGTGCTGTGCGGGGCGGTCAACCATGGGGTGATCGTGTCGGACAAGGTGCTGCTGGGCAGCGAGTTCAACGGCGGTTCGGCCTTCATGAAGGACCTCAATTCGCCGCCGGGCGAGGTGGTGGCGGGGGTGCGCTATGTCACCATCCGCAGCGATGCGAGCGACAAGTATGCCCAGCCGGACGGCAAGTATCTCGGCATGCCCGGCGTGCCGACCGGGGTGGGGTTCGAGGGGCCGGCGTTGAAGGGGGCAGAGAACATCGTGCTGCCCGGACTCGATCATCGCGAGGCGGGCTATGGGCTGGCGAGTTTCGCGCCGATGTATCGCGCCATCACCGGGGCCGATCCGACGACGCTGACGATCGTGCCGGAAGCCGCCGTGGTGCTGAACGGCAAGGTGAGCGGCTTCGAGGCCGATGCGCCGACCAATATCGGCATCGAGGGCGCGCGGGTGACTGTGTGGAAGGTGGATGCCATCGCCGGGGAGCGGCAGGGCGCGCCGCTCGCCGACAACATCACCGAGGCGGATGGAATGTGGGGGCCGGTAACCACGGATGCCAAGACCGACCTGGAATTCGTCATCGCGGCGCCCGGCTTTCCCGTCACCCATATCTACCGCTCGCCGTTCCCGCGTTCGAGCGATCTGGTGCATCTGCGGCCGCAGCCGTTCGGCAAGGGCGACACCGACGCTGCCGCGGTACTCTACATGTCACGTCCGCGCGGCTATTTCGGCGCCGGGCGGGACAAGGTTTTGCTGAACGGCCAGCCGGTGACGGACGTGCCGGCGGGGGTGCCGACGGTGTCCACCACCCGCATGGTGGGCGAACCCGGCCGCAGCGTGGTGGGCACGTTCAATGACGAGGTGATCCCGGCGCGGATGTGGCCGGCGAAGGATGGGCAGGTCACGGTGATCGAGATCACCGGGTGAGCCTTGGCCGGCTGGGGGCGGGGTGCTAACTCCGCCCATCAGCCAGCACTCGGAGCACATCATGGCCAAAGTCATTATTTCCTGCGCCGTCACCGGGGCGATCCACACCCCCTCGATGTCGCCTTATTTGCCGATCACGCCGGAGGAAATCGCGGAGGCCTCGATCGCGGCGGCCGAGGCGGGGGCGGCGATCATCCATCTGCATGCCCGCGATCCGCTGACGGGCCAGCCGACGCCCGATCCGGCTGTTTTCATGCAGTTCCTGCCGCGGATCAAGCAGAGCACCGATGCGGTGGTGAATATCACCACCGGCGGCGGGCTGGGCATGACGGTGGAGGAGCGGCTCGCCGGCCCGATCCTCGCCAGCCCCGAGATGTGCAGCCTCAACATGGGCAGCATGAACTTCAACATCTCGCGCGCCGGCGACAAGATCACCGAGTGGAAGCATGCGTGGGAGAAGCCCTACCTCGACATGACGGAGGATTTCATCTTCCGCAACACGTTCAAGGATATCCGCCGGGTGGTGGAAATCATGGGCAAGGGGCACGGCACGCGCTTCGAATTCGAGTGCTATGATGTGGGGCATCTCTACAACCTGGCCTACCTGCTGGACCAGAAGGTGGTGGAGGGGCCGCTATTCATCCAGTCGATCTTCGGCATTCTCGGCGGCGTGGGTGCGGACTACCAGAACCTGCAGTTCATGCGCGATACCGCCAACCGGCTGTTCGGTGACCAGTATGTGTGGTCGGTGCTGGCGGCGGGGCGGCACCAGATGGCGTTCACCACCATGGCCGGCATCCTGGGCGGCAATGTGCGGGTGGGGCTGGAGGACAGCCTGTATATCTCGAAGGGCAAGCTCGCCACATCCAACGCCGAGCAGGTGGCCAAGATCAAGCGCATCCTGGAAGACCTCAGCTTCGAAATCGCGACGCCGGCGGAGGCGCGGGAGATATTGAAGTTGAAAGGTGGGGATCGGGTGGGGTTCTAACGAAGACAAGGCGTTCTTTTTTGAA
>CAIMWH010000261.1 GCA_903845065.1 uncultured Rhodospirillales bacterium
CGCCCTCTCCCGAGGGAGGGGCGAAGCCATTGGATAAAAAAGTTTTTGTTTCTTTTTCCAAAAAGAAGCGCTTCCTCCCCTACGCCTCGTTCGCATGCAGCTTAAGCATCGCCTGCTCCAGATCGGCGATAAGATCGGCCGGATGCTCCAGCCCCACATGCAGCCGCATGCACGGCCCGCCGAACGTGCCGGTCCCGGCCGTCCGCGTCATTCCCGCGCTCGGCAGCGCCAGGCTCTCATAGCCGCCCCAGCTTGCCCCCATGCCGAACAACTGCAACGCCTCGGCCATCGCATCCACCCGCTCATCGGCGAAACCGGGCTGGAACACCACCCCGAACAGCGAGCACGCCCCGGTGAAATCGCGCTTCCAGATGTCATGCCCGCGCGCCCCCGGCAGCGCCGGATGCAGCACTTCCTTCACCTCCGGCCGCCCGGCCAGCCACTGCGCCACCTCGATGGCCGACTTTTCCTGCCGCTCCATCCGCACCGCCATGGTGCGCACGCCGCGCAGCGCGAGCCAGCAATCGTCCGGGCTGGCGAACATGCCCAGCTGGTTCGAGGTCAGCCGCACCCGCTCCCAGTCCGCGTCATTGTTCACCGTGATGGAGCCCAGCAGCACGTCCGAATGCCCGACCACATACTTGGTCAGCGCCTGCAATGAGACATCGACGCCCTTGGTGAACGGCTGGAAGTGATGAATGCCCCAGGTGTTGTCCATCAACACCTTGGCCCCCTTCGCCTTGGCCACCACCGCCAGCGCCGGCACATCCTGCACCTCAAAGGTGTGGCTGCCCGGGCTTTCCAGATACAGCACCTTGGTGTTGGCCTGGAACAGCGGCGCAATCCCGGCCGCGTCGATGCACGGATCGTAGTAGGTGGTGGTGATCCCCATCCGGCTCATGAAATTATCGGCGAATCCGCGCACCGGCCCGTAGACCGAATCGGGCAGCAGCACATGGTCCCCGGCGCCGAGATACGCCAGCAGCGGCACCGTGCAGGCGGCCAGCCCCGAATTGACGATCTGGCACCGCGTGCCGCCCTCGATATCGGCGACCACATTCTCCAGCGGCCAATGCGTGGGCGTGCCCATCACGCCATAGATCAGCGCCTGCTCCAACCGCTTGGAGCCCGCGGCGCGCCGGGTCGCCATGTCGGGATACAGCACCGTCGAGCCGCGATACACCGGCGGATTGACGAAGCCATGGATATGGGTGCCGGCCCGGCCCTTGTGGGACAGGCGGGTAAACAGGTTCTTGCTTTCGGTCATGATCAGCCGGTCTCCACTGGGGTATCGGTGCGTCCGCCCCACTCCGTCCAGGAACCGTCATAGACGGCCCCGGCGGGCAGGCCGGCGCGGGTCATCGCAAGGGTCAGGATGCAGGCGGTCACGCCGCTGCCGCAGGAGGTCACCACCGGACGCGAACCATCCACCCCCGCGGCGGTCAGGCGGGCGCGCAACAAATCGGGCGGCAGCATGGTCTGGTCGGCGGCGAGCAATTCGTTGAACGGCAGGTTGGCGCTGCCCGGAATATGCCCGGCACGAATGCCCGGCCGGATTTCCGGCACCTCGGCGCGGAACCGGTTGCCGGCCCGCGCATCGAGAACCAGTTCGGCGCCGGACGCCACGTTGGCCATCACATCGCCCACGCCGCGCAGCCGCAACGGGCGGAACGCCGGCAGGAACGCGGCCGGGACCGGGGCAGGGGGCTCGCCCGCTTCGGTCGCGCGGCCTTCCTTCACCCATTTCGGCAACCCGCCATCCAGCACCGCCGCCCGGTCATGCCCGAACAGCCCCATCAGCCACCACCCGCGCGCCGCCGAGGCCAGGCCCTTCTGGTCGTAGAACACGCACATCGTGTCGTTGGATACGCCGAGCGCCGCCATCAGCTTGGCGAACCGCCCGGGCGTCGGAACCATATGCGGCAGGCTGGTATCGGGGTCTGCCATCACATCAATATCGAAGAACCGCGCGCCCGGAATATGAGCGGCGCCGAATTCCGTCAGCCCATCCTTGGGCTCGTTGGGCAGATACTTGGTGGTGTCGAACACCACCATATCGGGCTGGCCAAGATGCGCGGCCAGCCATTCGGTCGAGACAATCGAGTCCACATGGACCTCCCTGGAAACCTGTTGAGCCACGCTCTACGGCGCGGGGGCGATGATCATCCGGCGGTTCTGCTTGCCCTTGTTCTCGATCTTCACCACCAGCATCCGCCCGATCTCCCCGGTGCGGCTCACATGGGTTCCGCCACAGGGCTGCAAATCGATCGGCGCCTCGGCAGACCCCACCCGCACCAGCCGCAGCCGCCCGGTGCCGCGCGGCGGCTGCACCGAAAGTGTGCGCACCAGCCCTGGATTGGTGTCGAGCACGCTCTCGTCCACCCATTCGAAACTCACCGGATGGTCGGCCGCGATCAGCGCATTGAGCTTCGCCTCCACTTCCTCTTTCGGCGGTGCATTGGGCAGGTCGAAATCGAGGCGGGACTTTTCGGCATTCACCGCCCCCCCGGTCACCGCGATGCCAGGCAGCACCGAGCACAGCAGATGCAGCGTGGTGTGCATCCGCATCAGCGCATGCCGACGCTCCCAGTCGAGCACGCAGGTTACCGCGGCCCCCACCGCCGGCAGCGCCGCCTCGGGCGCCGGCACATGGCGGATCGCCTCGCCTTCGCCCTTCAGCGTATCCGCAATCACCGTCTCCCCGCCGTCCCACTGCAACCGGCCGGTATCCCCGGCCTGCCCGCCGGAACGCGCGTAGAAAATGGTCCGATCGAGTTCGATGCCCTCGGGCCCCGCCGACAGCACAACCGCCGTGCATGTCCGAAGCGTGGCGTCATCCATGTAGAGCCGTTCGGTCATCGCGCGTCCTTCCGCCTGTTTGACGGAAGGATATCCCGGCGCCGCGCATCTGCCCACCGCGCGGCGCGCAGGGCTCTCCCTCGACCCGCCTTCTATTCGGCGCGGTTGGCCTGCACCAATTCGCGCAGCCGCGCCGCCGCCGCCGCCGCCTTCACCGATTCGCGCCACAGCGACTCGGCTACCCGCTGATGCGCCGCGATCGCCTCGTCCGCCCCGGTGATCATCGCCACCCCCATCCCCGCGTTCGGCGAGGCATCGGGCCGGAACGGATTGACCGCCAGCGTCGCCCGGTCCCGCGCACGCAGGATCTTGAACGTGCCCGACGGCTCCGCCTGCAACAGCAGCCCGAACTGCAGGCCCATCGGCTCGGCTTCCATCATCTCCGCCACATGCAGCAATTCGGTCGCCGCCGCCTGCCGGCAAATCCTCCGCACCCGGTCCGACAGCGGCAGGGACGGCGCGATGCCGCCCTCCAGGAACTGCCGCACCCGGATGGAGGGCACGATGTCGATGATGCTCGGCTTGCGCGCAACGTACATCCGCTTGCGCGCATCCAGGATGCCGAGAATCTGCTCGGCCGCCGCCCGCAGCACCGCCCGGTCCGCCCCGCCCTGGTCGGTGAATTCGCCCAGCGCGGTTGCCAGCGCGTTGTCATAGCCGTCGGTGGTGGTGAGGTAGCAGACGGAGCCGTCGATCTGCAGGATCTGGTCCGCGGTTTCCTCGATCTGGCGGACGCGCTCCAGGTAACCCACCGGGCGGTTGTAGTATTCCACCCCGATGCCGAGCAGCGACAGCGGCGATATCTTGAGGAGTTCGGCGAGGCGCTGGATGGTGTCGAGCTTGATCACCTCGCCTTTTTCGTAGCGATACAGCGCCGCGCGCGACACGCCGAGGCGTGCGGCGATCTCTTCGGCCCGCAAGCCCGATTCGAGACGGTACGCCCGCAGTTGCTGGCCAATTTCGGTGAAGCGCATGGTATGAGGCCCTTTCGGTCGCCGAGACGACGCCGCACAAATCGCAACGTCGTCTCAGAATCCTTATCAAGCCCCATATTATGGGTAAACCGAAGCTTAACTCAACACCGTGCCGCGTCGAAAGGCAACGCTTCACGCATTTATGACGACCCCAGGTTTAGCCGTTGTCCATACCGGCCATCGCCTCGATCGCCCGCACCATCGCCGAATGATCCTGGTCCGCCCCGCCCATCGCGGTCACCACCGAGAACATCTGCTGCGCCAGCGCCGTATTCGGCAGCGCCATGCCCATCTCCTTGGCCGAGGACAGCGCGAGGTTGAGGTCCTTCTGGTGCAGTCGCACCCGGAAGCCGGGGTTGAACGTCCGGTTGATCATCCGCTCCGCATGCACTTCGAGGATGCGCGACGAGGCAAACCCGCCCGACAGCGCCTGGCGCACCTTGGCCGGATCGGCGCCCGCCTTCTTGGCGAAGGTCAGCGCCTCGCTGACCGCCTGGATGTTCAGCGCCACGATGATCTGGTTGCACACCTTGCAGACCTGCCCGGCCCCGGCAGTGTTGCCGACATGGGTGATGTTCTTGCCCATCAGTTCGAACAGCGGCAGCGCGCGCGCGAACGCCACCTCGGTGCCGCCCGCCATGATGGTCAGGCTCGCGGCCTTGGCGCCCACTTCGCCGCCCGAAACCGGCGCATCGACATACTCGCAGCCCAGCTTCTCCACCCGGGCGGCGAAATCCTTGGTCGCGAGCGGGCTGATCGAGGACATGTCGATCACCAGCTTGCCCGGCGTCAGCCCCTCCGCCACCCCGTGCGCGCCGAACAGCACGGCTTCCACATCGGGGGTATCGGGCACCATCAGGATGATGATCTCGGCGGCCTCCGTCACCGCGGCGGCATCGCCCAGCACATGGGCGGCGGCGCGGATTTCGTCGGTCAGGCTGTGGCGGTCCGGCACGAACAGTTCATGCCCGGCGGCCTTGAGGTTGAGGGCCATCGGGCGGCCCATGATGCCCAGGCCGATAAATCCGATTTTCATGCGTAGTCTCCCGATTGGTGTTTCAAACGCCGAACTGCTGGCGCCAGGCAAGCCCCGCGACGGTGTCGCCGGCGGGGCGATACTCACAGCCGATCCAACCCTGGTAGCCCAGTTGATCCACCCGGCGGAAGACATAGGGCCAGCCGATCTCCCCGGTGCCGGGCTCGTTGCGGGCCGGCACGTCGGCCAGTTGCATATGCGCGATGATCGGCATGTGCAGCTCCATCCGCTTGGTGATGTCGCCCTCGGTGATCTGGCAGTGATAGATATCGAACTGCAACCCCACCTTCTCCGCCCCGATGGCGGCGATCACCGCGGCGGCCTGCGCCATGGTGTTGAGGTGAAAGCCCGGCATGTCGCGATGGTTGATCGGCTCCAGGCACAACCGCACCCCCGCCGCCGAAGCCACCTCGGCCGCCCACGCGACATTGCTGGCATACAACGCCGCCGCCGTCCCGAACGCGACCGAGGGGCCCGGGATGCCCGCCATGCAATGCACCAGCTTGCAGTCGAGCGCCGCGGCATAGTCCAACGCCTGTTTCACCCCATCGCGAAACTGCCCCTGCCGGCCGGGCAGGGACGCCATGCCGCGCTCGCCATTGGCCCAATCGCCGGGCGGCATATTGAACAGCACCTGGGTAAGCCCGTTGTCATCCAGCCGCTTGCGGATGTCGGCGGCGGAAAACTCATACGGAAACAGGAACTCCACGCCCTTGAACCCCTGCTTTGCCGCCGCGGCAAAGCGGTCGAGGAACGGGATTTCGTTAAACATCATCGACAAATTGGCAGCCAGGCGCGGCATGGTGGCGATCCTCCTCGTTTGAACATGAACGTATCCGTAGCCGGCCCGGTTGGGTAGGCTGCCCGCACGCACGGGTGAAATCGCATGACCGTTACGAACACATCCACCGGCATCGGCTACGCCACGCTCTCCGCTGCCATCGCTGCCTCCACCGATGGCGATACCATCGATATTCCGGCCGGCACCTACATCGAGGAGTTTCCCCTCATTACCCACAGCCTCACCCTGAACGGGGTGGGTGGCATGGCGCATTTGATGACGCCCAACCCAGTGCCCGCCAACGGCCGGGCGGTGCTGTTCGTCGCGGGCAATGCCAATGCCGATCTCACGGTGAGCAACCTCGAGATTTCCGGCGCGCATGACGCCGCCTCCAACGGCGCCGGCATCCTCTTCGAGGTTGGCAACCACAACCTCACCATCATGAACTCCTGGTTCCACGACAACCAGGACGGCGTGCTGGGCTGCCAAAACAACTGCAACACTGTGGTCATTACCGGGTCAGAGTTCAACAACAACGGCCTGCCCAGCAGCGATCCACGCTATGGACTATCGCACGACCTGTACCTCGGGCAATTCAACTCCGTCACTATTACCGGCAATTACTTCCATGACGCCCTGGGCGGCCACGAAATCAAAAGCCGCGCCTTCGTCACCGACATCATCGGCAATCGCATCCAGGATGGCCCGACCGCCGATACCTCCTACAGCATTGACCTGCCCTACGGCGGGGCCGGCATCATCACCGGCAACGTGATCGAAAAAGGCCCGGCCGCGGTGAACCGCTACGCCATCCATTTCGGCGGCGAAATTCCGGTCGGCACCACCAGCTCCTACGCCGGGTCGAGCCTGCTGGTCAGCAACAACCTGATGATCAACGATCGCCTGGCCGGCGGCACCGCGATCTTCAACCAAAGCGTTGACAGCCTTGGCGACGCCTTCGCCGTGACCGCCACTGGCAACACGGTATGGAATTTTGACGGCTTCTACACCGCCGCCTACCCGGCCCTGCAGGACAGCTTCAGCGCCAACCTGCTGATTACCGGCACCGCCCCGCCACTCGATACCTCGCATCCCTGGGACACGCCGGAACCCGCTTCTGCCGCGCTGCTCGGCATGGCATTGTTGGCCACCACCGCGCTGCGCCGCCGCCGTGCGGGTCAAAAAAAGGGGAACCGGCGATGAACGACACAGCGATCCACAGCACCAGGGCGGTGCGCGACCAGGTCAGCGCCGAGGAATGGCAAGCCCGCGTTGACCTTGCCGCCTGCTATCGTCTGGTCAACCACTATGGCATGGACGAGATGGTCGCCAACCACATCTCCGTCCGCGTGCCCAACGAGCCCGGCTGCTTCCTGCTCAATCCCTACGGTTACCTCTACGACCAGATGACCGCCTCCTGCTTCGTCAAGGTCGACGAGGAAGGCCGCACCCTGTTTGACGCCACCGGCCTCGGCGCCAACCGCGCGGGCTTCGTCATCCACAGTGCCGTTCACATGGCGCGGCATGACGTCGATTGCGTCATCCACACCCACACCCTCGCCGGCATGGCGGTCTCCGCGATGGAATGCGGGCTGCTGCCGATCGCCCAGTCCTCGATGCGCTTCGTCGATATCGGCTACCATGATTTCGAAGGCCCGGCCCTCAACCTCGACGAAAGGTCCCGCCTCGTCGCTGACCTTGGGGACCGCGAGGTGATGATCCTGCGCAACCACGGCCTGCTCGCCACCGGCGCCAGCATCCCCGAGGCGTTCAACAATCTGTGGCGTCTCGAACGCGCCTGCCAGCTTCAGGTCACCGCGCTGTCCTGCAACACGCCGCTGCGGATGCCCGCGCCTGAGGCCGTCACCGCGACCAACGAGATATTCAAGCCCACCGGCCAGCGCCGCCGCGGCCTGCTCGAATGGCCGGCGCTGCTGCGGCGGCTGGATCGGATCGATCCGAGCTATCGGGACTGATACTGGCGGGAAGCAAGTTGTTCTTTTTTGAAAAAAAGAACCAAAAAACTTTTCCACGCCGCTTTGCCCCTCTCCTGAGAGTCTGACTCTGAACTCATCCGCAACGAGCTAGCCTCCTGACGAGAAGCATAACTGAGGCGGCGTATAGGAAGGCGGTTGCGGAGGCGATGGTGGCGTCGAACTCCTTGGCCAGCCTGCGGTTTCGGCCCAGCCACGCGAAGCAGCGTTCCACCACCCA
>CAIMWH010000262.1 GCA_903845065.1 uncultured Rhodospirillales bacterium
CTCCGCGACCGGATCAGGCGGCGCGAGTTTGGCGGCGCGGGCGTCAACGGCGGCGATGAGCGCGAGGTAGGTATTGGCGCTCTGATCGTCGCGCCACGCTACCGCCGCCCTCACCAGCCGTTCATCTGCCGTTCGGGTGACGGGCAACGGCAGGAGGAAATCGACCGGCACGGCAAAGCCGGTGGCGGCGCCGGGGTAGCGGATCGTGGCGTAGTCCTGGCCGGGGTCGTGGCGTTCGATCGTCACCATCGCCGGCTGATCCGGCTTCCAGTTCTGTGTCATGCTGCGGCGCCTTTCGTGCGCTGGTCGTTCAGGATTTCGGTTGCCACCGCCGTGATGTGGCCGGCTAAGATGTCCGCCTCTTTCGGGGGCAGCTTGAGGCGACACAGGAACGCGCCGCCCTCGCGGAGTTCGATGCTGACGCCATCACCATCGCGGGTGATATCCATCTCGCACCGGCGGCCCATCGCGAGGAGGAGGGGAGGGACGCTCATGGTTTGGTTCCTGGCGCGATGCCGATGCCGCAGGTGCAGCTATTGGGGTCCGGGGCGACATGGCCGAAGCCGTGCGACGGTGCCGCAGAAGGGGCGGGCTCCGCGACGGCGACGGGCTGGACGTGGTCCATTGCCTCCCGAGGCTGCGGCGCGGTTCCGCATGCTCCGAGGAGCGCGACCATGGCGAGGGAGAGGGGGGCCTTCATGCCGCCATCCTCCCCGCGACGGTGCCCAGCATCGCCCGCACCACGGCCTCAGCCATCGGCGGGCACACGCTGTTGCCGATCAGGCGGACCTGCGCCGTCTTGGTCAGCCGGCCGTCGTCCGTCATGTCGTAGGCGGCAGGGAAGCCCTGCGCCGCGGCGAGTTCCCCCGGCGAGAGCATCCGCATCCCGATATCCACGATGGGCAGCCGCACCCCGGCCACAGTGACCAGGGCGAACCTGTCGTGGGTGGTGACGGCGCCGAGGGGGGCGGCGAGGCTTTGATGCTGGCCGCCGCTGCCATAGTAGGACATGAGGAACGCGGCGACCTGGTGCGCGCCGGCCTCATCCTCGGCCGAAAGCGTTGCGGTGACCGCCTGGGTCTGCGTGCCTCTGGTGGTGATCGTGGCCATGGGTTCGCCCAGGGGCCGGCCAACGGCGTTGAGGTTGTGTTGCGCGAGGTAGGCGGCGACGAGGGCGTGCTTGCCACCCTGCGCCACGATGGGGCCGAGAGGTTTGCCGAGGTCGAGAGAGCGGGGAGACTGCCCTTCGCGCTCGCCGTAGCCGGTTTGCACAAGCGTCGGGCAGATCAGCGCGTGATGCTGCGCGCTGGCACAGATCACCTGCAAGGGCGCCTGGATATCGGCTGCCTGGCTCTTGCCCTTCATCACGGCCAGCGTCGGCGTGACCAGGCAATGCCGCGCCTTCCCGGTCACCGTGGTCACCGGCTGATGGATGCTCGCCGTGGCGTGCATGCTCGACTGGTGATCGATCGACACCACGAACGGCTCCGCCGCCCCCAGGACATACCGCCGCACGCCATCGGCAACCCGCCGCAGCGTCGCATCAGCCAGCGGCTTCCGGCGCGTGAAGATCGACGGGCACGGGATCGACCAGTCGATGCACTCGGCGGCGGTGCGCCACGGCGCCTCCAGCAGCGACGGGCGGCGGGAGTGCGTCGGGTGCGGCCAGGTGATCGGCAGGCCATCGCATCGCGCCACCACGAACAGGCGGGTGCGGATCGTCGGGGCGCCGAAGTCGGCCGCGCACAGCTCGCGCCACTCGACGCGATATCCGAGGCCACGAAGGCGGCCCACCCACTGGTTCCATGAGCGGCCGATGCGGTCCGGGCAGGGCGTGCCATCATCGAGGAGCGGCCCCCAGGTCATCATCTCGCGGACGTTCTCGACCACGATCACGCGGGGACGCACCCGGGTGGCCCATGTCAGCACCACGCCCGGCAGGCTGCGGACCTTCGCCCACTTCGGCCGGCCACCAGCTGCGCGGGAGAAGTGCCGGCAATCCGGCGATGCCCATAGCAGCCCCACGGGGTGGCCCTGCGTCGCGTCCAGCGGCTTGACCTCCCACACGCTGGCGCAGTGGTGATGCGTGCCTGGGTGGTTGCGCAGATGCACCGCCACCGCGTCCGGCGAATGGTTCACGGCGATATCGGGATCCCGGCCAGTGGCCATTCGGATGCCCTCGGAAGCGCC
>CAIMWH010000263.1 GCA_903845065.1 uncultured Rhodospirillales bacterium
GCCCCCGAACCAACCGCAGCCCGAAACCCCAACGCCCATCAAAAACCACCGGCTACCGCGATGAAACAGGCGACAGGAAATCCATGCCCGCCGCTCAAATCGCGAAACGAACGTCAGCCCCATGAATAGGACGGGCTAGGTACTCGTACGCAGATGGTGGTACCCTTGGTTCGGCCGCATAATGGCATCGAAATTCGATCTCTATACTCATCGTAATCGGGCAAAATTGCGAACGATGCTTGACTGATCATGCAACTTCCTCATTGAGTGCACCCTGCCTTGGCACCTCGCGATCTTCCACTGTCAGACTGTCGAGTCACATTATGAGCAAAGCCGCGAAGGCTCCAGCGTCAGCGTCATCGGGCCGCCGGAGCGCCCATTCCACACCCGACAGGGCCGATGCCGGGCCGGTTGAGCCGACGCCCCAAGCTGTTGCCACGCCGACGTGTCCGGTGGTGGGGGTTGGCGCTTCGGCCGGCGGCCTGGAGGCACTGAGCGCGCTGCTGAGCGTGACCCCGGTGGATTGCGGCTTGGGAATCGTGATCATCCAACACCTCGATCCGGCCAACAAAAGCCTGCTGGTGGAACTGCTGGCCAACCGCACCGCGATGCCGGTGGTCCAGGCCGCCACCGGAATGTCGATCCAGCCCGGGCATGTCTACGTCATCCCGCCCGGCCGCTATCTGGCGATCGAGAGCGGCACGTTCCAGCTTTCGGACACGCCGCTGCACGGCCTGCGGCTGCCGGTGGATTTCTTCCTGCACTCCCTCGCGCGGGACCGCGCAAGCCGGGCCATCGGCATCATCCTGTCCGGCACCGGCGCGGATGGCACGCTGGGCTTGAAGGCGATCAAGGAGGCCGGCGGCCTCACCCTGGTACAGGACCCCGCGGAGGCGGGTTTCGACGGCATGCCGGGCAGCGCCATCCGGGCCGGGGCGGCGGACTATACCCTGCCGGTGCGCGATATGCCGCCCGCGATGCTGCGCTACCTCGGGCGCGACTATGCCCGCGGCGGCATCACCCCGGTGACAGCCGGCAGCATGGAGGACACCGAAACCCGGGCCGCCACTATCGTGATGGCATTGCTCCAGGCCACCGGGCAGGATTTTTCGCTCTACAAGACCGGCACCCTGCTGCGCCGGGTGGAGCGCCGGATGGCGCTGACACTGACGGATGATTTCACCGCCTATGCCGCCCGCCTGCATGATGACCCGGCCGAGGCCGAAGCCCTCGCGCGGGACCTGCTGATCAACGTCACCAGTTTCTTCCGCGATACCGCGGCCTTCGCGGTATTGGCCGAACGGGCCCTGCCCGCCCTGGTGGCGAACCACAACTCCGACCAGCCGATCCGCGTGTGGGTCGCCGGTTGTGCCTCCGGCGAGGAGGCCTATTCGCTCGCCATCGTGCTGCTCGAACTGGTTGCCGATGCCGGCAAGCGGACCCGGGTGCAGGTGTTTGCTACGGACATCGATGTGGAGGCGCTCGAGATCGCCCGCGCCGGCACCTATCCCGATACCATCGAGGCGGACGTGTCCGCGCCCCGGCTCAAGCGCTTCTTCATCAAGACCGACCACAAGTACACCGTCGGCAGCAGCCTGCGGCAGTCCATCGTATTCGCCCGGCACAACCTGCTGAGCGATCCGCCGTTTTCGCGCATCGACCTGATATCGTGCCGCAACCTGTTGATCTATCTGCGGCCCGAGGCGCAGCAGCGGGTGGTCTCGCTGTTCCACTTCGCGCTGCGCGACCAGGGCGTGCTGTTTCTGGGCTCGTCGGAGTCGATCGGCGATGCTGGCGACCTGTTTGAGCCGGTCGACCGCACCCAGCGCATCTTCCGCCTGCTCCGCTCGCTGCATCGGCCGCGCACCAACCTAGCCCATCTTATTCACGGCGTGGCAGGGATTCGCTGGCGGGCGTCGCGTAAGGCGTTGATCACGTTTAAGGACTGGGTGTCGAAGCCATCCTTTCCACGCGAACGCGCCGAGCCACACCCGCCATGTCCGACGATA
>CAIMWH010000264.1 GCA_903845065.1 uncultured Rhodospirillales bacterium
GGCCATGTTCACCGGCTGCATCAGCACATCGCCGCCCGGCACCGCCGGCAGGCGCTCGGCGCGGCGGAACTCGTTGGTCGAGATCAGGCCGGACAGCTTGCCGATGCGGCCGAGATTGTAGCGGGTGAGCGGATCGGCCCGCAGCAGCGCGTCCTCGTTGAGGTCGAGTTCGAGACCCTCCTGATCGAGGTCGAACACCTGCTCGAACTTCTGCTCGATCATGTCGAGCAGCGGCGAGACCGTCGCATTCACATAGGCCTGCTCTTCCTGGATGATCGTCGAGCCGCGCGTGCTATCCGGCTGCATCAGCTTGCGCGTGGGCACGCCGAAGAACCGCGCGATGTCCTGCACGGTCAGGTTCACCTGGTCGATGAATTGCAGGTCCACCGAGGTCAGTTGCAACGCCTTGGCCTTGACCCCGTTCTCCAGCACCGCGGTGCGGCCGACGTTCTGGATGCCGGCACTGAAGGATTCCCAGCCCGCCTTGAGCCGGGCCGCCGCCTCGGGATTGAGGCTCTTGTCGGATTCCAGGATCACCGACGGCCGCGCGCCATTGCCGACCCAGCGGCTCTGCTGCTGCGACTGCCCGATCGCCAGCCCGATCGCATCCCGCGCCAGGCCGATGGTCGAGGCGCCGACCAGCATGTTGAACGAGATGCCCCGCAGATGCAGCACGTCCTCGGCCGGGATCGCCAACGGGAACGGCTGCAGCACCGCCGACTGGAACAGGCCCAGCCGGGAGACCTGGTAGAACACCTCGCCCCCCGAGGCCTCCAGCACCACCACCGCATCCGGATTCAGCCAGATCAGTTCAGTCGGGTTGCCCTTGCCGTCCCGCAGGATCGCGGCGTAGCCGTTGCCGCGCAGCACGTAGGAGACGATAAGGTCGCGGGTGAACTCGTACCAGGTCTGCACCCGGTTGGGCCGCCGCAGCAGCCGCGCGACCGGATGGTCCTTCGCCGCGATCGTGACCCGGGATCCATCTTGCAGCCGGCGATAGAGACTGGGCCGGCAGCGCGCGACGTCGGACGACAGGATGCGCGCCGAGGCATAGACCGCCGAGACCGTCATCGCGGTCGCCTGCGATACCGGCAGCCCCGAGGCCGAGGCGATTGACCCCAGCGGCGGCACCATGCCACCACTGGCCGGCGTTGCCGCCGCACCGCTGCTGCGCCCGAACAGGCGGGAGAACAATCCTGCCATCAGATCACCAGCAACCCTCTCGTGTCGTAGGGCGACGGGGCCTCCAGGGCCGCATTCATCGTCGCCACCCCCACGGCCATCGCCAGCGCCACCAGGGCATCGATCCGGTTCACCGCCCGCCGCTTGCTGAACCAGCGGTTGTCGAACGGGTCACGCTCGATCGCCGCCGACATGATCGCCGAGATCAGCACCGGGTTGCGGCGGATGCGGATCCGCCGTTCCAGGATCAGGGTCTCAAGTTCGTTCAGCGAGCCCGGCATCCACAGCCCGTCGGGCCGCGGGCGGCCGGTGCTGCGGGCGTCCTCGATCTGCTCATCGGTCGGCTTGGCCCGTCGCCGGCCGCCCTGGGGGTGCTCGATCTGCGGCAGGGTCAGGCCCTGGGCGTCGAGTTCATCCTCCAGCTTGCGGTAGCTGTAACGATCATAGGCCAGCGCCCGGACCCGATACTCCGCCGCCACCTCGCCGAGGCGTGCCGCCACGAAATCCAGCCGGATCGTCTTGCCCGCCTCGGCCTGCAGGTGGCCCTGCTCGGCCCAGACGTCGTAGGGCTGCTGATCGCGCAGCGCCCGTTCCGCCATGGTGTCCCGCGGCGTCCAGGCTTCGATCCAGGCGTCGAAGGTCGGCAGCCGGGCCAGCGTGCCGTCGTCGCGCGGCACATCGATCATGCCGGTTGGCAGCACCAGCGCGAGCGCGGTCAAATCCTGGCTGCCCGACAGGTCGAGACCGGCATAGGCATCCTCACCGGAGAGGTCGAGCGGATCGAAGTCGGCCAGCACCGCTTCCAGCGCCGCCCGGCTCATCCAGGACTCCTCGGCGTCGGTCCATTGGCAGAAATGCAGCCGCAGGATGCCGTTCAGCTTGCCCGGGATGGCCTTGGCCTGGCGGACC
>CAIMWH010000265.1 GCA_903845065.1 uncultured Rhodospirillales bacterium
AAGAAGAACGAGGCCAAGAAGAAGCAAAAGGTCATCGAGATCAAAGAGATCAAGGTGCGCCCGAACATCGACGAGAACGACTACCAGGTGAAGCTGCGCGCGATGAAAACCTTCATCGAGGAAGGCGACAAGGTGAAGGTCACCCTGCGCTTCCGTGGCCGCGAAATGGCCCATCAGGAACTCGGCGTGAAGGTGCTCGAACGTATCCGCGCGGATATGGATTTCGCCACCAAGGTCGAGCAGATGCCCCGGATGGAAAACCGCCAGATGGTGATGGTGCTCAGCCCGCGCTGAGCCCTTCGCCGCCCGGTGATGGACGTGTCATGCGCCCCGATGCCCCTGGTATCGGGGCGCATGTCATTTCACCGATCTGCCATGAGGCGGGGGAATAATCCGCGCTGCCGGCGCGTCTTCTCTCGTCTATGCACTTACATTCCGCAAAACACGGGGACGATTTGATATGAACGATACGACACTGGCCGCCTGGACGCCGCGCCTCCTCAGCGTGCTGCGCATTATCACCGCGCTGTTGTTCCTGCAGCATGGGCTGGTGAAGCTGCTCGGCTGGCCCATGCCGGGCCCGGCCCACCTGCCCCCGCTGATGATGGCTGCCGCGGTGATCGAAGTGGCCGGCAGCGTGCTGGTCGGTCTCGGCCTGTTCACCCGTCTCGCCGCGTTCATCATGTCGGGCGAAATGGCGGTGGCCTATTTCATGGGCCACGCGCCGTCGAGCTTCTTCCCCATCGCGAACCGTGGCGAAGGCGCCATCCTGTTCTGCTTCATCTTCCTCTACGTCGCCGCCGCCGGCGCCGGCCCGTGGAGTGTGGACGCGGCGCGCAAGTAGCGCCGCAACCGTCCCGTCGCGTGGCGCCTCAGCCCACGCGACGACGGCGGGCGACCAGCCCGAGCAGGCCCGCTCCGAACACCGCGATCGTGGCCGGCTCCGGAATTTCCGCAGCCCCGCTCTCGCCGGTGATGGTGATAGGCCCGTCCACGCCAACGTAGGTCTCCGACGAGGCGACGATGGCCTCGATATTGGTTGACCCGTCGAGCCCCGGCGCCGCGAATGTGAACGACAGCGTGTCACCGAGGCCATCAAACACCGTGAGCGCGGTCAGCGAGGTGAAGCTCACCCCGGCACCCGGCAGCGCCGAATTGTATTCCACGTTGGACGCGCCGGTCTCGGTGATGTCGAAGGCGTTCACGTAGTTGTAGACGTCGGTGAAAAACACCCCGGTCACCGTCGCCGGCCCGATGGTGACGCCGGTGAGTGCCCACTGGTTGGCGTCCGCGCGGGCCTGCCCGCCGAACACGAGGGGCGCCATGATCGCGGCGATCGCGAGGCGGGTGGCAAATCTGGTCATGGCAAACTCCCGGGTGGTCCAGCCGAAACGTCGCGCGAACCATCGGCCGATCAGGTTCGCATCGTGACGGTGGGTATATCATACGATCGCCGGCAGGGACACCGCTGACGAAATCGTGCGCCGCCTGGCGCGCGGCGCCAACATTGTCATCCCCCAACACTGTCATCCCATTGCAGCAAATCCGTCATCGAGCCTTCGCGGCCGCATGTTAGCTCCGCCGCGAATGCTTCAGCCCCGATGACGGAGCCCACCGATGACCCGACTGACCCGCCGCGCCGCCCTTGCCAGCGCGGCCGCCTCCACCGCCCTGCCGCGCTTCGCCATCGCCCAGAGCGACACCCGCCCCACCGTGACCGTGGCGGTCCAGAAGATCGCCAACTCCAACACGCTGGACGCCCTGCGCGAACAATCCAACGTCGGTACTCGCATGATGACTTTGTTCGTCGAGCGCCTGATCGATCTCGACTACCAGGGCCAGCTCGAACTTAAGCCCGGCCTCGCCACCGCCTGGCGCCGCATCGATGACCGCACGGTGGAATTCGCCCTGCGCAAGGGCGTCCGCCAGCACAATGGCGACGAATTCACCGCCGAGGATGTCGCGGCCTCTTTCTCGCCCCAGCGCATGTTCGGCGAAACCCGCCCCACCGTGCAGGGCAAGACCCTGCCGCTGTCGGGCCAGATCATTACCTCCGCCGCCGGGCGCGATCTGCCGCGCGAAATTCCCCCCGTCGCCCGCCGCCTGTTCCCCGCCTTTGACCGGGTGGAGATCATCGACCGCCACACCGTGCGCATGATCAACGCGACGCCCGACGTCACGCTGGAGGGCCGCCTGTCCGCCCTCGGCGCCGGCATCGTCAGCGCGCGTGCCTTCAACGAGGCGGCCAACTGGCTCGAATACGCCCGCAAGCCGGTCGGCACCGGCCCCTACCGCATTACCGAATACAAGCCGGACCAGTCGCTCACCATGGTGGCGCATGACGAGTACTGGGGCGGCCGCCCGCCCATCAAGACCCTGCGCCTCGTCGAAGTCCCCGAGGTGTCCTCCCGCGTCAACGGCCTGCTCGCTGGCGAGTTCCAGTTCGCCTGCGATATCCCCCCCCGATCAGATCCGCGATATCGAGCGCAACGCGGCCTTCGAGGTGCAGGGCGGCACTATCCCCAACCACCGCATCACCGCCTTCGACAAGAACCACGCCCCCTTGCGGGACCCCCGCGTGCGCCAGGCTATGACCCACGCCATCGACCGCAAGATGATCGTCGATACCCTGTGGGAAGGCCGCACCCGCGTCCCCGCCGGGCTGCAATGGGAATTCTACGGCGACATGTTCATCCCCGGCTGGACCGTCCCGGAGTTCGACCTCGCCCGTGCCCGCGAACTGGTGAAGGCCTCCGGCTACAAGGGCGATCCCATCACCTACCGCCTGCTCAACAACTACTACACCAACCAGACCTTCACCGCGCAGGCGCTGGTGGAGATGTGGCGCCAGGCCGGCCTCAACGTGCAGATCGCGATGAAGGAAAACTGGACCCAGATATTCGAGCGCACGCCGGAGCGTGGCATCCGCGACTGGTCGAACTCCGCGGTGTTCAATGATCCGGTGTCCTCCATCGTCAGCCAGCACGGCCCCAACGGCGAGCAGCAGCAATACGGCGAATGGACCAACGAGGAGATGAACCGCCTGTCGCTGGAACTCGAAACCAGCACCGACCGCCCGCGCCGCCAGCAGGTCTTCGCCCGCCTGCTGCAAATCGCTGAGCGGGAGGACCCCGCCTACACCGTGCTGCACCAGAACGCGACCTTCACCGCCAAGCGCAAGGATATCCGCTGGAAGGCGGCGCCCAGCTTCGCGATGGATTTCCGCGCCGCCAACTGGGGCGCCTGAGATGCTGCTGCCGCGTCGCGCCGCCATCGCCGGTTCCGCCCTCGCCCTGCCGCGCATCGCGGTGGCGCAGGCGGACCAGCGCCCGTCCATCACCATCGCCGTCCAGCGCATCGCCAACACCAACACGCTGGACAATCTGCGCGAGCAGTCCAACGTTGGCGAGCGCACGCTGCTGATGTTCAACGAGCGCCTCATCGACATGGATTGGCGCGGCAACCTGGCGCAGAAGCCCGGCCTGGCGGAATCCTGGCGCCGCGTCGATGACGCCACGCTGGAACTCACGCTGCGCGACAACGTCCGCTTCCACAACGGCGATGTGCTCACCGCCGAGGACGTCGCCTACCGCTTCAGCCCGGCGCTGGCCTTCGGCGACACCCGCCCGGTGGTGGACGGCAAGACCCTGCCGCACGCTTTCTCCGCCATCGTCGGCCAGGGTTCGAAGAAACTGCCCGACGAAATCCCCCCCGTCGCCCGCCGTCTGTTCCCCGGGCTCGATCGGGTGGAGGTGATCGATCGCCGCACCGTCCGCTTCGTCAACGCCACGCCGGACGTGACCCTGGAGGGACGGCTGACCGCGGCGGGCGCCGAGATCGTCTCCCGCCGCGCCGTGGAGGAGGCCGAGTCCTGGCTCGCCTATGCCCGCAAGCCCACCGGCACCGGCCCCTACAAGATACGCGAATTCCGCCCCGACGTGTCCCTCACGCTCGAGTCCCACGATGACTACTGGGGCGGCCGCCCGCCGCTGAAATCCATCCGCATCGTCGAGGTGCCGGAGGTCTCGGCCCGCATCAACGGCCTGCTCGCCGGCGAATACCACTTCGCCTGCGATATCCCGCCCGACCAGATCGCCGTCGTCGAGGCCAATCCGGCCTTCGAGGTGGTGGGCGGCACCATCCTCAACCACCGCATCACCACCTACGACAATTCCAACCCGGTCCTGCGGGACCCCCGGGTGCGCCTCGGCCTCGCCCACGCCATTGACCGCCAGGCGATCATCGACGGGCTATGGGCCGGCCGCACCAAGGTGCCGCCCGGCATGCAGTGGGAATTCTACGACGACATGTTCGTGGCCGACTGGCGCATCCCCGAATACGACCCCGCCAAGGCCCGCCAGCTCCTCAGGGATGGCGGCTACAAGGGCGAGCCGATCCCCTATCGCCTGCTCAACAACTACTACACCAATCAGGTCGCCACCTCGCAGGTGCTGGTGGAGATGTGGCGCCAGGTGGGCGCCGATGTGCAGATCAGCATGAAGGAGAACTGGGTGCAGATCCGTGACCGCAACACCGTGCGCGGCGTGCGGGACTGGTCGGCCGGCGCGCCGTTCAATGATCCGGTCGGCGCCATCGTCTCCAATTTCGGCCCCAACGGCGCCGCCCAGCAGGCCGGCGAATACCGCAACGCCGAATTCAGCCAGATGTGCGTGCTGCTCGAAACCAGCGCCGACCGGCCGCTCCGCCGCAAGGCCTTCCGCCGCATGCTCGAAATCGCCGAACGCGAGGACCCCGCCTATACCATCCTGCACCAGAACGCGACGTTCACCGCCAAGCGCCGCGAGATCAAGTGGACGGCCGCGCCAAGTTTCGCGATGGACTTCCGCCCCGGAAACTTCGCACTCTGACCGGCATGAATGAACCCCTGGTTGCCATCCGCGGCCTCACGGTCGCGTTCAACGGCGTGCCCGCCTTGCGCGGCATCGATGTGGATGTGGGCAAGGGCGAGGCGGTGGGTCTGGTCGGCGAATCGGGGTCGGGCAAATCCGTTACCTGGCTCGCCGCCCTCGGCCTGCTGCCCGCCACCGCCCGCGTCGCTGGCAGCGTGACGCTGGGTGGCGAGGAACTCCTCGGCGCCGCTCCCGCACGCCTTGATGACGTGCGCGGCGGGCGCATCGCGATGATATTCCAGGACCCCGCCAGCGCGCTCAATCCGGTCCATCGCATCGGCAAGCAGATCACCGAGGCGCTGCGCCTGCATCGCGGCCTTACCGGCGCCGCCGCCCGCGCCGAGGCCATCCGCCTGCTCGAGCAGGTCGGCATCCCCGACCCCAGGCGCCGCATCGATATCTACCCGCACGAAATGTCGGGCGGCCAGAACCAGCGCCTGATGATCGCCATGGCGCTCGCCGGCCAACCCGAACTCCTCATCGCCGACGAACCCACCACCGCGCTCGATGCCACCATCCAGGCGCAGATCCTCGATCTGCTGCGCCGCCTGCGCGCCGAAACCGGCATGGCCCTGGTGCTGATCAGCCACGACCTCGGGGTGGTCGCCGACATGTGTGACCGGGTGGGCGTGATGTACGCCGGCCGCATCGTCGAGGAAGCCGCGGCCGACGATATCTTCGCCCACCCCGCGCACCCCTACACCGCCGGCCTGCTCGCCGCTTTGCCGGACATGGACGGCCCACGCCGCCGCCTCGAAGCCATCCCCGGCTTTGTGCCCGAGCCCTGGGCGATGCCGCCCGGCTGCGCCTTCGCTCCCCGCTGCGACCGCGCCACGGACGCCTGCGCCGCCGCCATGCCCGCCGCGCGCGACGTCACCGCCCGCCATACCGCCACCCGCCACACCGCCGCCTGCCTGCACCCGCGGGTGCGGGAATTCGCGCTATGATGCCGTTGCTTACGCTGGATGAAGCCAGCCGCGTCTACCGTACCCGCCACGGCCTGTTCGCCCGCCCCAGCGAGGTTCGCGCGGTGGACCGTGTCAGCCTCGAAATCGCCCCCGGCCGTACGCTCGGCATCGTCGGCGAAAGCGGCTGCGGCAAATCCACCACCGGCCGCCTCGCCCTCGGCCTCGAAGTGCCGGACGCCGGCATCGTCCGCTTCCGCAACACCGCCATGCCGCTCCCCGGCACCCCCGCCTGGCGCGCCCTGCGGCGAGACATGCAACTGGTCTTCCAGGACCCCCTCGGCGCCATGGACCGCCGCCTCACCATCGCCGCCCAAATCGCCGAACCGCTCGAAATCCACAGCGTCGGCGACAAGACTGAACGGGCCGACCGCGTCGCCCAACTCCTGCGCGACGTCGGCCTGCGCCCCGACCAGGCCGTCCGCCACCCGCACGAACTCTCCGGCGGCCAGCGCCAGCGCGCCGTGCTGGCCCGGGCGCTTGCCACCAAACCCGCCCTCCTGGTCTGCGATGAACCGATTTCGGCGCTTGACGTGTCCATCCAGGCGCAGATCGTCAACATGCTGGCCGATATCCAGGCGGCCTCCGGCGTGGCGATGCTGTTCATCAGCCATGACCTCAAGGTGATCCGCCAGATCAGCCACCAGATCGCGGTGATGTATCTCGGCCGCGTGGTGGAGCGCGGCGACCCGGACACGATTTTCGCCGCCCCCATCCACCCCTACACCCGCGCCCTCGTCTCCGCCGTGCCCACCCCCGGCCCGCGCCGGCGTGACCGCATCGTGCTGGCTGGCGAACCGCCCAACCCGGCCCAGCGCCCCTCCGGCTGCGCCTTCCATCCGCGCTGCCCGGTCGCCGTCGCCGGCTGCCGCCATGAGGACCCGCCGGCCCGCATCCTGCCCGATGGGCGCGAGGTTGCCTGCCATCTTGCCGAAACCCCGTCCTGGATTGCCGCCTGATGCTGCGTTTTCTCGCCATCCGCTTCGGCCGCGCGGCGCTCACCATCGTGCTGGTGGTCACCTTCGCTTTCGTCGTGCTGCGCCTGTCCGGAGACCCCGCGATCACCATCATGTCGCCCGAAGCCCCGCCCGAGGCGCTCGCCGCCTTCCGCACCGCCTGGGGGCTCGATCAGCCGATCTGGGTGCAGTACCTGCGCTACTTCGGCGCCATCTTCCAGGGCGAACTCGGCCAATCCATGCGGGATGGCCGCCCCGCCCTCACGTTGGTGATCGAGCGCATCCCGGCCACCCTGGCTCTCACTCTGCCGGCCTTCGCGATGAAGATCGCGCTGGGCATCCCCGCCGGAGTCTACGCCGCACTCCACCGCAATTCCCTCACCGACCGCCTGGTGATGGCCGGCGCGGTGGCGGGGTTCACGGTGCCGAGCTTCGTGCTCGGGCTGATCCTGGTGCTGGTATTCGCGGTCAAGCTGGGCTGGCTGCCCTCGGGTGGGCAGGAAAGCTGGCGCAGCGCCATCCTGCCGGTGATCACCATGGGCCTCGGCGGCGCCGGCGTGCTGGCCCGCTTCACCCGCTCCGCCATGCTCGAAGTGCTTGGCCAGCCCTTCATCCGCACCGCCTCGGCCAAGGGTGTGCCGTGGGGGCAGGTGGTGCGCGGCCACGCGCTGCCCAACGCGGCCATCCCCACCATTACCATCGTCGGCTTCATGGTGGGTTCGCTGATCGCCGGCGCCGTGGTGGTGGAGAGCGTATTCTCCTGGCCCGGCGTTGGCCGCCTGCTGGTGGTGGCGGTGGCGAACCGGGACCTCGCGGTGGTGCAATGCATCCTGCTGCTGGTCGCCAGCACCATGGTGGTCTCCAACCTCACGGTGGACCTGCTCTACGGCGTGCTGGACCCGCGGCTGCGCGGCAGGACATCCTGATGTCAGCCACCACAGCGGCTCCCCCGCGCACCCGCCCGAGCATCCCCCCCGCCGTCCTGGCCGCCTTCGGCTGGATCGCCGCCATTCTCGCCGTGGCGGTGTTCGCCGAACTCATCCGCCCCTACGGCATCACCCAGATGGACCTGCGCGCCCGCCTCACGCCGCCCATCGGCTTCGGCGGCACCTGGGCCCACCCGCTCGGCTCCGACGAACTCGGGCGGGACGTGCTGAGTCGCCTCATCGTCTCCATCCGCATCTCCGTCACCATCGCCTTCGGCGCCACCACCATCGCGGCCGTGCTCGGCACCACGCTTGGCTTCCTTGCCGCCCATTTCCGTGGCTGGATCGAGCAGATCGTGCTGATGCTGATCGACTTCCAGGCCAGCATGCCGTTCCTCATCATCGCGCTGGCGGTGCTGGCTTTCTTCGGCAACTCGCTGCCGCTGTTCATCGGGCTGATGGGGTTCTACGGCTGGGAACGCCACGCCCGCATCGCCCGCGGCCTCGCCATCGCCGCCAACGCGCAGGGCTACGCCGCCGCCGTGCGCCAACTCGGCGCCAGGCCCCTGCGCATCTATTTCCGCCACGTCCTGCCCAACATCGCCGCCACCCTCATCGTGGCCGGCACCCTCTCCTTCCCCGAGGTGGTGCTGCTCGAATCCGGCCTCTCCTTCCTCGGCCTCGGCGTGCAGCCGCCGATGACATCGCTGGGCAACATGGTTGGTTACGGTCGCGAATACCTTACCCGTGCCCCCTGGATATTACTTTCGCCCAGCATTACGATTGTGGTGACAACGATGAGCGTGAGCCTCGTCGGTGACTGGCTGCGTGACCGATTGGACCCGACATTACGATGACCCTGATCGCATCCCATCGCGGCGGCGCCCTGCATTGGCCGGAAAACTCCCCCACCGCCTTCCGCAACACCGCCGCCCTCCCGGTCGACCAGGTTGAGTTCGACATTCATCCCACCGCTGACGGCAACATCGTCGTCCATCACGATGCCACGCTCGATCGCACCACCTCCGGCACCGGCCCCGTCGCCGCCCGCAGCCTGGCCGAACTCAAGGCCCTCACCCTGAAGGGCACCAACGGCGAGGCCATGCTCACCCTGGCCGAACTCTGCGCCCTGTTCGCCCCCACCCCCATCGCCCTGCGGATGGAACTCAAGCCGGGCCCCGACCGCAAATACTACCCGGGGCTGCTCGACCACGCCCTCGGGATCATCGACTCGTACGGCCTGCGCGCCCGCACCGTGGTCACCAGCTTCCTCGCCGGGTCCGCCGCCGCTGCCGCCCGCCGGTCCGGCCTTGCCGGTGCCATCTGGCTCGTGGCCCCTGAGGTGCAGGACATGATCGGCACCGCCGGCGTCATCGCCGTCGCCGCCCGCCATCGCCTCGCCGCCGTCGGCATCCGGCACGCCAGCCTGGACCCCGCGGTGCTCGCCACCCTGCGCGCCGCCGGCCTCGGCGTGGGCTGCTGGGCGGTGAACGACGAAGCCGCCATCGCCAGGATGTTCGCCCTCGGCGTGGACGTGTTCACCACCGATCTGCCCAAGGTTGCGATCACTCATCGACCCGGCTCCCGCTAAACCACCCCCTCGGGCTTCTCACGCGGCCCACTTCGTTCCACGATGGGCCATGAGCGCATCACAGATCGACACCGCCATCGCCGCACTCCCCGCCCGCTACGTCGGGCCAGGGGGAGCCATCGCTGTCCTGCGCGATGGCGAGGTCCTCGCCCGCCACGCCTGGGGCTGGGCCGATGCCGAGCGCCGGCTGCCCTTCACGCCCGAGACGATGACGCTGGTCTGCTCCATCACCAAGCAGTTCACCTGCGCCCTGATGCTTGACCAGGTCCCCGATCCCACCGTGCTCAACGACGACATCCGCTCCCGCCTGCCCCACCTCGAAGCCGCCGCCCCCGGCGCGCTTCATCTGGCGCACAACCAGTCCGGCCTGCGCGACTATTGGGCGCTGGCGATGGTGTGCGGCGCCCCGGTGGAAGGCTTCTTCACCGAGGGAGACGCGCGCCGCCTCATCGCGCGCACCCGCACCCTGCATTTCACCCCCGGCACCCGCTACTCCTACTGCAACCAGAACTTCCGCCTGCTCGGCGACGTCGTCGCCGCCCGCCACCGGCGGGATTTCGGCGAAATGCTGCGCACCCGCATTCTCGCCCCCGCCGGCATGCCCACCGCCCGCCTCGCTGCCGACACCGCCGACGTCCCGGGCGGCACCGTCGGCTACGAAGGCACCGTCGAGGCGGGCTTCCGCCCCGCCGTCAACAACATCATCTGGACCGGTGACGCAGGGTTGTCCGCCAGCCTCGATGACATGATCGCCTGGGAAAAACATATCGACGCCACGCGCGATGATCCCGCCGCGCTCTACCGGCGCCAGTCCGCCCCGGTTCATTTCGCCGATGGCGCCCTGGCCGGCTATGGCTTCGGCCTCGCCCGCATGAAGATGTTCGGCCGTGACGCCACCGGCCACGGCGGCGGCCTGCGCGGCTGGCGCAGCTTCCGCTTCTACATCCCCGCCGAACGCGTCTCGGTGGTGGTGCTGTTCAACCACATGGCCGACCCCCGCGGTGCCGCGATGGACGTGCTTGCCGCCGTCCTCGGCGAAACCCCGCCCGCCCCGCCCAGCGCCCCCGCGCCCGACTGGACCGGCCGCTACATGGAATCCGAAACCGGCCTCGCCACCCGCATCGAACCCGCCGGTGACGGCAAGCTCCGCCTCCACTTTGCCACCGGCGCCGACCAGCTTTCCGCCACCGCCAACGGTGCCTACACCGCCGGCCCGACCCGCCTCGAATCCATCGCCGGCGCCGTGCGGATGACCCGCCCGGTCGACAACCTCGCCGTTACCCTGGAGCCCAGCGCCGGCACCGCCACGCTGGATGTCGGCGGCACCTACTACAGCGCCGAACTCGACGCGACGCTCACCGTCATCGAAGCCGGCGGCGGCCTCTACGGCGCCTTCTCGGGCGAACTCGGTGATGGCGCCATGGTCCCCCTGCTGCCCCACGCCGCGGACATCTGGCTGCTGCCGATGCCCCGCGCCCTCGACAGCGCCGCCCCCGGCGACTGGACCCTCAGCTTCGCCCGCAACGCCGCCGGCCAACCCGCCACCGTCAACGTCGGCTGCTGGCTGGCGCGCAATATCCCCTTCACCGCCACCTGATCCCCCCGCCCTCACCGAGGGCCCGCGCCATGAACCACCACCGGAACCTGCGCGAAACCATCGCCATCCTGGGCGTGGCGCTCCTGTTCGCCTGGCCCGCTTTGCTCAACGGCTACCCGATCGTCTTCAGCGACACCCACGCCTTCCTCGTCCAGTCCGGCCAACCGCGCATGGTGTGGGACAAGCCGTTCACCTACGGCCCGTTCCTGCTTGCCCTGCACGGCCACACCACCCTCTGGCTCCCGCTCGCCGCCCAGGTCCTGATCCTGTCCCATCTGCTCTGGCTCCTCGCCGCGAGCCTGCGGCAGGACACCCCGCTGCGCCACCTCCTGCTCGGCGCCGCCTTGGCGATCGGATCAGCCACCCCCTGGTTTGCGTCCTTCCTGATGCCGGACATTTTCGCTCCCATCACCGTGCTCGGCCTCTATCTGCTCGCCGCCCCTGGCCCGCTCGGGGACTGGCAACGCCGCTGGCTGATGATCCTGACCACGGCCGCCATCGCGTTCCACCTCGCCCACCTTGTCATCGCCGCCGCCTGCCTGCTGGTGATCGCAGTATTACACCGCCGCGCGCTCCTCCGCGCCGCCACCCCCCTGGCCGCCGCCCTCGCCATCCTCCTGCTGACCAACATCATCGGCTACGGCCGCGTCGCCATCTCCCCCTACGGCGCCGTCTTCGCCCTCGCCCGCGTCACCGCCGACAGCCACACCGCCCCGGTCCTCGCCCGCGCCTGCCCCGCCGCCGGCTGGCACCTCTGCGCCTGGCGCGACCGCCTGCCGACCGACCACGAAACCTTCATGTGGAGCGGTGACGGCCCGGTCTGGTCCACCCCGGGCGGCGCCATCGCCTTCGCCCCCGAAGCCGCCACCATCCTCGCCGCCGTCCTGCGCGATGACCCCATCGGAGTCGCCCGCTCGGCTGCCGTCAACACCTGGGACCAACTCCGCCACGTCGCCCTCGGCGACACGCTCGGCCCCGACTGGCTCGTCGGCTCCATCACCGGCAGCCTGAACGAATATTTCCCGCCCGAGGAACGCGCCCGTTTCCGCGCCGCAAAACAGGTCAACGGCCAGCTCACCGCGCTGGCTGCCCCGCTCAACCCGATCCACGCGCTATTCCTGCTGCTGGGCGCTGGCGGAACCATCCTGCTGTTCCGCCGCAACCCCGCGCTGGTGGCGATCATCCTCGTCGGCGTCCTCGCCAACGCCTTCGCCACCGGCGCCCTCTCGGGGGTGCATGACCGCTACCAGGCACGCATCGCCTGGCTCGTCCTGCTCCCCCCGCTGCTGGCCGCCCTCAGATGGGTGCCAGAACTTCCACCTCGGCAGGGGATTTCCGGACGAGCTGCTCGTAATCGGTCAACAGCGTCTCGGTGATGCGCGACGGGGTGAAATGATACTCTCCGATTTGCCGCACCGGCGTCACCTCGGCCGCGGTGCCGGCGAGGAACACCTCGCTCACGCCCGCCATTTCCTCGGGCATGATCGTCCGCTCCACCACCGTCATCTGGTGGCGCTTGGCGATCGACATCACCGTGCGCCGGGTGATGCCATCGAGGAAGCAATCCGGTGTCGGCGTGTGCAGTTCCCCGTTCATCACGAAGAACGCGTTCGCCCCGGTGGCCTCCGAGATATGGCCGCGCCAATCGAGCATCAGCGCGTCATTGAACCCCTTCGCCTCGGCGGAGTGCTTGGACAGGGTGCCGATCATATAGAGCCCAGTCGCCTTGGAGGCGGTGGGCGCCGTCTGCGGATGCGGCCGGCGCCACTCGGCGATATCGAGCCGGATGCCGGCCATCTTGTCCGCGCCGAAATACGCGCCCCACGGCCAGGTCGCGATCGCCAGATGGATCTTGGTCTGCTGCGCCGAAACCGCCAGCATCTCGCTGCCGCGCCAGGCGATCGGGCGGATATAGGCATCCTCCAGCCCATTGGCCTGCATCACCGCGATGCACGCGGCATCGATCTCGTCGGCGGTGTAGGGGATCTCGAAGCCCAGGATGCGGCCCGAATTGAGCAAACGCTCGGTATGGGCGCGCAGTTTGAAGATGTTTCCGCTGTATGCCCTCTCGCCTTCGAACACGCCGCTGGCATAGTGCAGCCCGTGCGTCAGAACATGGAGCTTCGCGTCCCGCCAGGGCATCATCACACCGTCGTACCAGATATGGCCATCACGGTCGTCGAAAGGAACCAGCGCCATTGGGTCGATCCTCGCAATATTGTTGCTTCACGAGCGTCATGGGTATAATCAAGCCGCTTCTACGTCAACATTCCTGCCTTAATTTCCCGGCATGCCAGCCATGCCTCCGCCCTGATCGGCGGGGTGCGACTCGCCTGCGAAAGCCAGAGTGATCATGCAAGATCCCAAGTCCAATCCCGCCGCCGGCGCCAACCTGCTCTTCCTCCGCGAGGCGGAAATCCGCGCCGCCCAGGACATGCTGTTTTTCGCCTACCGTGACTTCACCAACGCCGCGGACGTCATCCTCGAAGAACTCGGCCTCGGCCGCGCCCATCACCGGGTGCTGCATTTCATCGGCCGCAACGCTGGCATGTCGGTCGGCGAACTCCTCGCCGTGCTCCGCATCACCAAACAAAGCCTGTCCCGCGTGCTCGGCGCCCTCATCGAGGAGGGCTACGTCGCCCAGGCACAGGGCCGCGCCGACCGCCGCCAGCGCCTGCTCACCCTCACCCCCAAGGGCGAGGAACTGGAGCGCCGCTTGTTTGAGCGTCAGCGCGAGCGCATCGTCAAAGCCTACCGCGAAGCTGGCAGCACCGCCGTTGAAGGCTTCCGCCGCGTCATGCGCGGCATCATGGACGAGCAGGCCCACGAATTCGTCGACGGTGCCGATGGAGAACCACGAGGAGTCCGCCATGGCCGATGACGCGCTGATCCTGGTTGTCGAGGACGATCCCCGCCTGCGCGCCCTCCTGCAACGCTACCTCGGCGAAAACGGCTTCCGCGTCACCGCCGCCGAACACGCCGCCGAAGCCCGCGAAAAACTGCGCTTCCTGCAGCCCGACATCATGGTGCTGGACGTGATGATGCCCGGCGAGTCCGGCCTCTCGCTCACGGAATCGCTCCGCCGCGAAAAGCACGAAGTCCCCATCCTCCTGCTCACCGCCCGCGGCGCCCCGGAAGACCGCATCGCCGGCTTCGAGTCAGGCGCGGACGACTATCTAGCCAAGCCGTTCGAGGCCAAGGAACTCCTGCTCCGCATCCGCGCCCTGCTGCGCCGCGTCGCCCCCCAGCCCATCCAGCCCGCCGCCGCCAACGTCCGCCCGGTGCAACTCGGCCCCCTCAGCTTCGACACCAACCGCGGCGAACTGCGCGGCCCCGACGGCGTCGTCCGCCTCACCGGCGGCGAGGCCGCCCTCCTCACCGCGCTCGCACGCCGCCCCAACGAAGTGCTCGGCCGCGAAGACATCGCCGACGCGCTCGACATGGATGACGCCGGCGAACGCGCCATCGACGTCCAGGTCACCCGTCTGCGCCGCAAAATCGAGGCCGACCCGCGCGAACCCCGCTTCCTCCACACCGTGCGGGGCCGCGGCTACACCCTCAAGCCGGGCGTCTGACCATGGCCGGCCTCGCCCGCCGCATCCTGCCCCGCAGCCTCCTAGGGCGCACCCTGCTCATCGTGCTGATCCCGCTGATCATCGTGCAGGCCGTGGCGATGCAGATTTTCTACGGCACCCACCTCAACCTGGTTTCCCGCCGCCTCTCCGCTGCCGTCACCGGCGAAATCGCCACCACCATCAGCCTGATCGAACGCGCGCCCGATGCCGCCGGCCGCGAATGGGCCCTGCGCAACGCCTGGGAACAGTTCGAGATGCGCATGGAACTGCTCCCCCCCGGCCCCCTCCCGCCCGACGGCCGGCCCGGCCCGTTGACCCCGCGCAACAGCGGCCTCGGCAGCGGCCTGCGTGACCGCCTGCAACGTCCGCTGAGCATCGACTGGCAGGGTGACGACCAGTCGGTGTTCATCACCGTGCGCCTCAATGACGGCAATCTGCACATCGTCGCCCCGCGCAAACGCCTGTTCGCCGCCACTTTCTCGGTGTTCATCCTGTGGCTGGTCGGCTCCTCCCTGCTGGTCTTCGCCATCGCCACCCTGTTCGTGCGCAACCAGGTCCGCTCCATCCGCCGCCTCGCCCGCGCCGCCGAAGCCTTCGGCCTCGGGCGGGACACCGGCCCCATCAAGCCCGAGGGCGCCGCCGAAGTTCGCCAAGCCGCCGGCGCTTTCAACCGCATGCAGGAGCGCGTCACCCGCTTCCTTCACCAGCGCACCGAAATGCTGGCCGGCGTCTCGCATGACCTGCGAACCCCGCTCACCCGCCTGCGCCTCGCCCTCGCCATGCTCCCGCAGGACGAATCACTCCGCCAGGACATCGATGACATGACCGGCGATGTCGCAGAAATGGAGCGCCTCATCGAGGCCTACCTCGCCTTCGCCCGCGGCGAGGGCAGCGAACAGGCCGGCCCGGTTGACCTCGCCGCCCTGCTCGACGAAATCGTCGTCTCCGCCCGCCGCGCCGGCACCGACGTGGCGCTGACCGCGACGGATGACCTCACCGTCACCCTCCGCCCCGACGCCTTCCGCCGCGCCGTCACCAACCTGCTCGACAACGCCAGCCGCCACGCCCGCCATGTCGATCTCCACGCCGCCCGCCTCGGCGAACGCTTCGTCGAGATCACCGTGGATGATGACGGCCCCGGCATCCCGCCCGACCGCCGCGAAACCGCCTTCAAGCCCTTCGAATCGGGTGCGGCCGGCGGAACCGGCCTCGGCCTCACCATCGCGCGTGACATCGTGCGCGCCCACGGTGGCGAAATCCTGCTCGAAGACTCCGCCCTCGGCGGCCTCAGGGCGCGGATTCAGGTCCCGGTTTGAGCGGCGCCGCCTCGATCGCCGGCGCCACCACCGGCGCCACCGGCTCTGGCTGCGCCACCGTCGGCAGCGCCTGCGGCATCACCGGCACCGGCCGTGGCGGCACCAGGTCCACCGTATAATCCGGCACGATCCGCGCCTGCGGCCCGGCGATCACCAACACCTTCTGCCCGATCGACATCCGGTTCTGGTCCACCTGCGTCACCGAGACCAACTCATGGTTGGCCTTCTGCACCACATACTCCACCGCCGGCACGTCCGACGTCGCCTGCTCCACCGAGGAGCCAACGATCCCGCCCACCAAACTCCCGCCGATCGCCCCCAACGCCGAGCCCACCCCGGTCGGCGTCTGCGAGCCCGCGACACCACCCGCCGCCGCCCCGGTCACCGCCCCGGTCGCCCCCTTCGAACTCACCATCACATCCCGCACCCCCACAATCTGCCCCCGCTCGACCTTGTTGGCCTGCTGCACGGCGGCGGAGTTGTAGGTGTTGGGAGAATAATCCGGCCCGCAGGCGGCGAGCGGGATCAGGAGAGCAAACAGCAGAATGCGCGGCACGATGGCCCCATGGTTGCGAAGTGAACCGGTGAAATAGGCAATCATCGGAGGAATGTCACCGCATACCGCCTCATGCCGGTGCCCGCGCGAGCGCATGATCCAGCGCGGCCAGCACATGCACCACCGAAATCGCCCACGGCCGCGCATGCACCCAGCCATCGCCCCGCGCCTGCCGCCCCAGCACGCAGTCGTAATGCAACCCGAACAGCACCGAGAGATGGCGAAAACACCAGTTCACCCAGCCATCCATCAGCAATTCCAGCACAATGGTCCCGGGCCGCGCGAACACCAGGTTGGCCAGCCCCGCCCCATGCGGCGCCACGATCACCGCGGCATGCGCGAAAATCGCGATCTGGTCGGCCAGCGGATGGCTCTCCAGCCGCACCGGCACAAACCCGCGCGCCACCAGCGCCGCCACCACCGCATCCTCGTTGGCCAGCGGCCGCTGATCCCCGCCGCGCCGATCAATGTAGACCAACCGCGGCCAGGTCTCATCCCGAACGGGCGCCCGCTCCCGCATCCGCGCGAAAAACGGCACGATGCACGGATGCGGCTGGTGATACCCCGTCACGCTCCACGGCGCGATCACCCGCTCCACCCGCAGCGTGGCATCGGGCGCCACCGGTACCACCTCGTGGCTCTCCTCGAGCCCACAATACGCCAGCCCCGCGCGATGAAACTCCGCCCGCGGCGCCGGCACCAGCACCCGGCGCACCCCGGCCAGCGTGTCCTCGCCCGCCCCGGCCAGGCGCGCCAGGCAATCCAGCGTCCAGTGGTAGTAGTTGCGATGCCCGCCAACGAGCAGGCTGAGGCAGGTGCCGTCGATGGCCTCCACTGGCCGGGTTTGCAGATGCAACCCGTCCGCCCGATCCTCATAGCCATTCAACATGGCATCGGTTTGCAGCAACGTATCGGCCACCGCCGTATCGCCGTGGCAGGCGATGCCGGCGTCGCTGTGCAGCAGCACATCGCTGAACACGCATTCCCACGGCGTCGCGCTATCGAAATACGGCGCGTCCCACGCAATCCCGGCCGGCTCATAGGCCACCGGCATCACGGCAAACATGTGCCGCGCCACCGCCAATCCCGGCAACACCACGCGCTCGGACCTGCCAGTCACCCGGCCCGAAACCCATGAGTGCTCGGGCCGCGCCGCCGCTGCATCAAGCAGATCGATGAGGTTGCGGCGCGTGAACGGACCCATGGCCCCGCGTTCGCTCAGGCGGTGCGATCTCCCCCGCCATGCAGCGCCGCCTGCGCCGCCGCCAGCCGCGCCACCGGCACCCGGTACGGGCTGCACGACACATAATCCAGCCCGACCGACTCGCAGAACGCGATCGAGGCCGGATCGCCGCCATGCTCACCGCAAATCCCGAGCTTGATGCCAGGCTTCGTTGCCCGCCCCTTCTCGGCCGCGATGCGCACCATGGCGCCCACGCCCTCGATATCGAGCGACACGAACGGGTCCTTCTCCAGGATACCCGCCTCCACATACGCCGGCAGGAACTTGCCCGCGTCATCGCGCGACAGCCCGAACACCGTCTGCGTCAGGTCATTGGTGCCGAAGCTGAAGAAATCGGCCACCTCGGCGATCTTGTCCGCGGTGATCGCCGCGCGCGGCAGCTCGATCATCGTGCCCACGCTGTATTCGATCGTCATGCCCGCCTCGGCGAATACTTCGGCGGCGATCTTGTCCACCTGCGCCCGGGTGATCTCCAACTCGCGGCGGATACCCACCAGCGGGATCATGATTTCCGGCACCGGCGCCGCCCCGCTCTCGCGCGCCACCGCAATGGCACCCTCGAAAATCGCGCGGGCCTGCATTTCGTAGATCTCCGGGAACGTCACCCCCAGGCGGCAGCCGCGATGGCCCAGCATCGGATTGGCTTCCGCCAGCTCCGCCGCCCGCCGCCGCATCGCCTCCATGTCGGTGCCCAGTGCCGCCGCCACGTCCGCCAACTCGGCATCCGCATGCGGCAGAAATTCGTGCAGCGGCGGATCGAGCAGGCGGATGGTCACCGGCAGCCCCGCCATGATGCGGAACAGCTTGACGAAATCGTCCCGCTGGAACGGCAGCAGCCGCGCCAGCGCCGTCCGCCGGCCACGCTCGTCGGCCGACATGATCATCTGCCGCACCGCGCCGATGCGCTCCGGATCGAAGAACATATGCTCCGTCCGGCACAGGCCGATCCCCTCGGCGCCGAACTTGCGCGCCGTCTCGGCATCGAGTGGGGTTTCCGCGTTGGTCCGCACCTTCATCCGCCGGGTCTCGTCGGCCCACGCCATCAGGGTGGCGAAATCGTCGCTCATCAGCGGCTCGATCATCGCGACGGAGCCGATGAACACCTCGCCGGTGGCGCCATCGATGGTGATGGTCTCGCCCGCCCGCACCAGCTTGCCGCCGGCCGTCAGCGTCTGCGCGCCATAATCCACCGAAATCCCGCCGGCCCCGGCCACACACGGCCGCCCCATGCCACGCGCCACCACGGCGGCGTGGCTGGTCATGCCGCCACGGGTGGTCAGAATGCCGCGCGCCGCGTGCATCCCATGAATATCCTCAGGCGACGTCTCGACGCGCACCAGCAGCACCGCCTCGCCCTTCGCCGCCCGCGCCTCGGCCTCATCGGCCGAGAACACCACCGCGCCCGAAGCCGCCCCGGGGCTCGCCGGCAACCCCTTGGCCAGCAGGTTACGCTTGGCCTTCGGATCAAGCGTCGGGTGCAGCAACTGATCCAGCGACGACGGGTTCACCCGCAGGATGGCCTCCTTGCGGTCGATCAGCCCCTCATGCGCCATTTCCACCGCGATCCGCAGGCTGGCCGCGGCCGTCCGCTTCCCGTTGCGGGTCTGCAGCATGTACAGCTTGCCCTGCTGCACGGTGAACTCGATATCCTGCATATCCTTGTAGTGGCGCTCCAGCGTGGCGCGCACCGCCATCAGCTCGCCATAGGCCGCCGGCATGGCCTTCTCCATCGAGGTCTCGCCCGGCTTGGCCTTCAACTCGGCCATCGGCTGCGGCGTGCGGATGCCCGCCACCACGTCCTCGCCCTGGGCGTTCACCAGATATTCGCCGTAGAAGATGTTCTCCCCGTTCGACGGATCGCGCGTGAAGCACACCCCGGTGGCGCAATCCGCCCCCATGTTGCCGAACACCATCGCCTGCACATTCACCGCCGTGCCCCAGCTCGCCGGAATGTCATGCAACCGGCGATAGGTATTGGCGCGCGGGTTCATCCACGAGCCGAACACGGCGCCGATCGCGCCCCAAAGCTGCTCCTCGGGCGCCAGCGGAAACGGCTTGCCCGTCTCGGCCTGCACCATATCGAGATACTCGCGCACCACCCGCTTCCAGTCGTCGGCGGTCAGCGCGGTATCCTCCACCACGCCCGCTTCCAGCTTCGCGTGCTCAATGATGTCCTCGAAGCGGTGATGGTCCACACCCAGCACCACGCCGCCATACATCTGGATAAACCGGCGATACGAATCCCACGCAAACCGCGGATCGCCCGACATTTCCGACAGCCCTTCGACCGTCACATCGTTCAGCCCGAGATTCAGCACGGTGTCCATCATGCCCGGCATGCTGACCCGCGCGCCCGAACGCACCGACACCAGCAGCGGCTTGTGCTGGTCGCCGAAATTCAGCCCGACCGCCGCCTCGATACGCGCGAGCGCTGTGCGCACCTGGCCCTGCAGCTCGGTCGGATAGGCGTGGTTGTTGTCATAATACGCCGTGCACACCTCGGTGGTGAGGGTGAACCCCGGCGGCACCGGCAACCCGATGCTGGCCATCTCGGCGAGGTTGGCCCCCTTGCCGCCGAGCAGATTGCGCATTTCCGCGCGGCCTTCGTTGTGGCCGGCGCCAAAGCTATAAACCCATTGCGTCATGGCGGCTCAAATCTCCCTAAGCGTCAACGCGAAGCGGGCCTCCGGGCCCAGCTCCTTTGACGTAGCCAATGCAGCTATCATGCCACATGGTTAACCTTCGATCCGTGCGAAATCGGCGACGCGGCCCAGCACCGCCCGCACGCGCGCGAGCAATGCCAGCCGGTTCAACCGAACCATGGCACGCGAATCGTTAACCGTGACCTTCTCGAAGAATGCATCCAGAAATGGCCGCAATGCGGCAAAGCAGGCCATCGCCGGGCCGAATTCCTCGCTTTCGAGCAATTTCGTCACCTCGGCCTCGGCGCGGTCGAGGGCGCCGGCCAGTGCCGTTTCCTCGTCCACTTCCAGCAACCCCGGATCGACCGCGCGATCATGCGGCCCGTCCTTCTTCTCCTCGATCCGCAGGATATTGGCCGCCCGCTTGAACCCGGCCAGCAGATTGGCCCCGTCCTCGGTCCCTAGCATCGCCGCCACCGCCCCACTGCGCGCCAGCAGGCGAGTGAGATCGTCATCGAGCCCGGTGCCCAGCACCGCATTCAGTACGTCATACCGCGCCCCCTCGGTGCGAAGCTGCACGCGCAGGCGCTCGATGAAGAACGACAGCACGTCCTCCACATCGAGGTCCGCCGGCTGCCCGGCCCCCGCCGCCGCGATCAACGCGCGCAACGGCATGCGCACCGCGCCCTCGCGGATAATCCGGATGACGCCGAGCGCGGCCCGCCGCAGCGCATACGGATCGCCCGACCCGGTCGGCTTCTCGCCAATGGCGAAGAACCCCGCCAACTGGTCCAGCTTGTCCGCCAGCGCCACCGCCGTCCCCACCGGCCCGGCCGGCACGTCGTCGGTCGGCCCCTTCGGCGCGTAATGGTCCCGGATCGCCCCGGCCACCGCGGCATCCTCGCCATCATGGCCCGCGTAGTAGCCGCCCATGACGCCCTGCAACTCGGGGAATTCGCCCACCATCCCGGTGGTCAAATCCGCCTTCGCCAGCAGCGCCGCCCGCTCCGCCTGCACCCGATCGGCCCCGGTGAACTCGGCCAGCACCCCGGCCAGCCGCATCAGGCGCCGCACCCGATCGCCCTGCGAACCCAGCTTGGCATGGAACGTCACCGCATCCAGCGCCGCCACCCGGCTCTCCAGCGTGCGCGTCCGGTCCAGATCCCAGAAATGCCGCGCATCGGCGAACCGCGCCCGCAGCACCCGCTCATTCCCGGCGATGATAGTCGCCCCGCCATCCGGCGCCACCACGTTCGCCACAAATGCAAAATGCGGCGCCGCTTTGCGATTTGCGTCGCAAACTGCGAAATACCGCTGGTTCACCCGCATCGACACCTGCATCACCTCGGCCGGCAGGTCCATGTAAGCCGCGTCGATGCTGCCCAGCAGCGGCACCGGCCACTCCACCAGCCCGGCCACCTCGTCCAGCAACCCCGGATCATCCACCACCGCGAGCCCCCGCGCCACCGCCAGATCGCGGACCCCGTCAGCGATCAGCCGCCGCCGCTCCCCGGCATCCACAATCACATGCCGCGCCCGAAGCTGCGCCTCCCAATCCGCGCACGAAGCCACCGCGAACGCTCCCGGTGACATGAACCGATGCCCCTCGGTCAAATCGCCCGAGACCAACCCATGCCCATCGTCATCGCCATCGCGCAAATCGAACGGCACCACGGCGCCGCCCAGCAGACACACGATCCGCCGCAGCGGCCGCACCCAGGTGAACTGGCTCGTGCCGCCCCACCGCATGGATTTCGGCCACGGAAACCGCCGCAGCACCGCCGGTACCGCCGAGGCGATCAACTCCGCGGCCTCGATCCCCGGCGTCACGCGGTCGAGCACCCAGAAATCGCCCTCCTCGCGGAGCTGCTCCTTCGCCGCGTCATGCTTGCGCAGGAACCCGGCCAGCGCCTGCTCCGGCGCCGTCCGCCGCGGCCCGCGCTCGCTGCTGCTGCTTGCCGGCACGCTCGCCGCCATTTCCGCCACCAGCGCAATCCGCCGCGGCCCATAGAACGTCCGCACCCCAGCAGGGCTCAACGCCGCCAACGCCTCGGCCAGCAGCCGCGCCAGGTCATCGGCCGCGCGGGCCTGCATGCGGGCCGGGATCTCTTCGTTGAAGAGTTCGAGGAAAAATTCAGCCATGGGCCGTCTCCTCCCCGGCCACCCAGGCTTCGCAACATCCCTTGGCGAGCGTTCGCACCCGCCCGATGTAACTCGCCCGCTCGGTCACCGAGATGACGCCACGGGCGTCCAGCAGATTGAACAAATGGCTCGCCTTGATGCACTGGTCATACGCGGGCAACGCCAGCTTGTGCGCCAGCAACGCGGAACACTCCCGCTCGGCATCCTCGAAATGGCGCGACAGCATGGCGGTATCCGCCCGCTCGAAATTATGCTGGCTGTATTCCCGCTCCGCCCGCAGGAACACATCCCCGTACTTCACGCCACGCCCATTGAAATCAAGGTCATAGACGTTCTCGACGTTCTGCACATACATCGCCAGCCGTTCCAGCCCATACGTCATCTCGAACGACGGAAACGTGGTGGCGATGCCGCCGACCTGCTGGAAATAGGTGAACTGCCCCACCTCCATCCCGTCGCACCACACCTCCCAGCCCAGCCCCCAGGCGCCCAGCGTCGGGCTCTCCCAGTCATCCTCGACGAAGCGGAAATCATGCAGCAGCGGGTCCAGCCCGAGCGCCTTGTAGCTCTCCAGCAGCAGCGCCTGCGCGTTGGCCGGCGACGGCTTCATGATCACCTGGTACTGATAATAGTGCTGCAACCGGTTGGGGTTCTCGCCATACCGCCCATCCGACGGCCGCCGCGACGGCTGCACGTAGGCGGCGTTCCACCCCTTCGGCCCCAGCGCGCGCAGCGTGGTGGCGGGGTGGAAAGTACCCGCGCCCATCTCCATGTCGAACGGCTGGAGGATCACGCAGCCCTGGCCGGACCAGAAGGCATGCAGCCGCAGGATAAGGTCCTGGAAGCTCGGGGGAGAGGCGGAGGTCATGGGCGGCGGCGTCTCGTTGTTCTTTGATGCGGCGCACAATACGATTTGCCCCCTCCGCTCACAAGCACGGGGTCACAACGGCGGCATTGCGGCGATCTCTCCGAGGTTTAACTTGAACCGGCAACGGTGGCTCGCCACATCATCGCCGAACGCTGCCGGAGCCGGCGGCGCAATTGGGGCAAAACCATGACCAACGAGGAACGCGACCTCATCCAGGGCTTCATCGGGCGTGTCGGCGGGCGGCCAGGCGGCTTCTCGTCCGTGCCGGCCACCACCCCGGCCCTGCCGCCGGTGGACCCGCAGGCCGACGCCTATATCGCCGAGCAGTTCGCCCGCTACCCCGAGGCGCGCTACCGCATCACCCAGCTCGCCTTCGTGCAGGAACATGCGCTGGCCGAGGCCACCAACCAGATCAACACCCTGCAGGCCCAGTTGCAGCAGATGCAGCAGCAAATGCAACAGATGCAGCAGCAGCCGGCCCCGGCACCGGCCGCCTCGCCATGGGGTGCCGCCGCCCAGCCGCAGGCCCCGCAACAGCCGCCCCCGTCGCGCGGCTTCTTCGGCGGCCTGTTCGGCGGTGGCCAGCAATCGGCCCCCCCGCCGAACTATGCCCCCCCGCCGCAATACCAGCAGCCGCAATACGCCCCGCCGCCGCCGCAATACGCCCCCGGCTACCAGCCCGGCATGTTCCAGCAGCGCGGCTCGGGCTTCCTCGGCTCGGCGCTCACCACCGCGGCCGGCGTCGCCGGTGGCATGGTGGCGGGCAACGCGCTGATGAACCTGTTCTCCGGCAGCCATAACAGCGGCTACGGCGGCGGTTTCGCCGGCAACAGCGGCTTCGGCGGCGGCGGCTTCATGCCCGAAGCCCCCACCCACTACGTCCCCGTCGAACAACCGGCGTCGAGCAGCCCCTGGGCCGCCGCGCCCACCGATGACGGCTATGACGTCGGCGGCCTCTCCAAGGATGCCACCAACCAGGGCGGCGGCTGGCAGCAGGCCGCGTCCGACAGCGGCTGGCAGGATGCCCCCTCGGCGTCCAACTCCGGCGGCGGTGGCTGGGAAGATGCCGGCGGCAGCGACCCCGACGACAACACCTGATTAGCGTACGGGCGGCAGGGTGCTATCCTGCCGCCATGCGGATTCTCGCCCTCGACGGAGCCCTGGCGCGCTGCGCCGCCGCCATCGTGATCGATGGCCAGATCGCGGCCGTGCGCCAGGTCCTGGTGGATCGCGGTCACGCCGGCCTGCTGCCCAGCCTGGTCGAAGCCGTGCTCGTCCAATCCGGTCTCGGTGTGCGCGAGCTTGACGCCATCGCCGTCACCGTCGGCCCCGGCAGCTTCACCGGCCTGCGCGCCGCCCTCGCCTTGGCCCATGGCCTCGGCACCGGCGCCGGCCTCCCGGTGGTGGGCGTCGGCATCGCCGAGGCGATGGCCGAAGCCCTCCCCGCCCTCGGCGGCCGCCAGCTCTGGGTCGCCATCGACAGCCGCCGCGGCCGCATCTTCCTCCACCGCATGGGCCACCACGGCGGCGCCCCCGAACCCACCGCGCTCGATGCCCTGCCCATCCCCGACACCCGCGTCGCCATCGCCGGGGACGCCGCGATCGAAGTTGCCGCCCGCCTCGCCGCGATGGATTGCAACGTCATGCTGACCGATGTGCGCCTGCCGCCGATCCGCCAGGTCGCCCTCGTCGCCGCCCGCCGCCTCGCCGGGGACCTCCCGCCGCTGCCCGCCCAGCCCCTCTACGTCGATCCGCCCGAGGCCAAACTCCCCGCCGGCGGCCTGCGCCCCGCCCCCCAGGCACGATGATCGAGGCCACCCTCGCCCACGCCGAAGCCATGGCCGCCGTCCACGCCGCGGCCTTTCCCCCCGCCGAGTCGTGGGATGCCGCCGCCTTCGCCACCCAACTCGCCATGCCCGGCGTCTTCGGCCTCATCGATCCCGCCGGCGGCATCATCCTCGCCCGCGCGGTGGCCGACGAGGCCGAGGTGCTCACCATCGCCGTCCTGCCTGCCGCCCGCCGTCACGGCATCGGCCGCCGCCTGCTCGCCGCGGCCATCGCGCGGGCCGGCACCATGGGGGGCGTTATGTTTTTCCTCGAAGTATCTGATGTGAATACCGGCGCACTGTTGCTGTACGAAACGTCCGGCTTCGTTCAGATCGGCCGCCGCCGCCGATACTATCCCGACGGCAGCGACGCACTGGTGATGCGGCGGCCGATTACTTGCGGCGCAGCAGCAGGCGGGTGATCCCGTCTGCCCCTTCCTCCATCGCCAGCACGGCATGGCCCTGCTCGGTGGCGGTGCGCGGCACATTGCGTAACGGTTCGTCGCCGCGCAGCAGAACCAGCAGCTTTTCCCCCGATGACAGCCGGTCAAGTGCCAGCCGGACACGGACGAACGTCATCGGACAGGTCTCGCTGGTGATATCGATGGTTCGGTTGGGAATATTTGTGGTATCAAGAACGTCATCAGCGCGCGGCGCTTCTGCTGCCGGGTTCATGCATGGTCCTTTCTTGCTAGAATAATCATTGCACGACAACGGGTGCGCCACATATATGACTGTAAATCTCACGAGGTAAAGGATATCCAATGACCGCAGAATCGCATGACAGTGACATTCTTGCCCTGACTGCCCAGATCGTCTCGGCTCACGTGTCCAACAACTCTGTCTCGACCGAGACGCTGCCGCATCTCATCCAGGAGATCCATCGTACCCTGGCCGCCATCAGCCACGGCGAACCGGTGGTGGAGAAGCAACAGCCGGCCGTTCCGGTGAAGAAATCCGTTTTCCCGGATTACATCGTCTGCCTCGAGGACGGCAAAAAGCTCAAGATGCTGAAGCGCCACCTCAAGACCGCCTACAACATGACCCCCGAGCAGTATCGTGAAAAGTGGGAGCTGACGCCCGACTATCCCATGGTCGCCCCCAACTACGCCAAGCATCGCTCGTCGCTCGCCAAGAAGATCGGCCTCGGCACCAAGCCGCGCGGCCGCTGACACCAGGCCGTCGCCGAAAGAGTCCGGGGGGCACGCGTTGCCCCCCCTGTGACCGATCGGCGCACATGATGTAGAGTGCGCCGCGATGATTAGTCGGATCGAGCGCCTCTGCATCGAGCGTGGTTTGAAGATGACGGGGCAACGCCGCGTCATCGCCCGAGTGCTGTCCGACGCCGAGGACCATCCGGACGTCGAGGAACTCTACCGCCGCGCCAGCGGGCTCGACCAGAACATCTCCATCGCCACCGTCTACCGCACCGTGCGCCTGCTCGAAGAGAAGGGCATCCTCGAACGCCGTGATTTCGGCGGCGGCCGCGCCCGCTACGAGCCTACCGAGCACGGCCACCACCATCACCTCATCGATATCGAAACCGGCCGCGTCGTCGAATTCGAGGACGCCGAGCACGAGCGCGTCCTGCAGGCCATCGCCGGCCGCCTCGGGTTCGACCTTGTATCCCACCGCCTCGAACTCTTCGGCCGCCGCCGCCCGCGCGGGCGCGACAAGGCGGACGAATGAGCACCCCCGCGCCAGAGGCGGCGGCGGACGGCCATTTCGACGAACTCCGCGCCGCCGATCTCGGCGTGCGCCTCGCGGTCAGTCCCGCCGAGATCGATGCCGCCCAGGCCCTGCGCTACGCCGTGTTCTACGATGAACTCGGCGCCATCCCCGATGCCGCCGCCGCCCGCAGTCGCCGCGATGTGGACGCGTTCGATGCCGTGGCCGATCACCTCGTGGTGCTTGATCACGCCGGCAGCGGCGCCCCCCGCGTGGTCGCCACCTACCGGATGATCGGCCAAACCGCCGCCGCCCGGGCCGGGCGCTTCTATTCGGCCGAGGAGTTCGATCTCGGCGCCCTGCTGCGCTTCCCCGGCAATGTGCTGGAAGTCGGCCGCTCCTGCGTGCATCCCGATTATCGCGGGCGCCAGGCCATGCAACTGCTGTGGAGCGGCATCGCCGCCTACATCGCCCGCCTGCGGATCGATGTGCTGTTCGGCTGCGCCAGCCTGCACGGCACCGATCCTGACGCGCTGGCTGCCGAACTCACCTACCTCGCCGCCAATCACCTCGCCCCGCCCGACCTACGCCCGGTCGCCCTGCCGCACCGCTATGTCGAGATGCGCCGCATGGACCCCGCCGCCCTCGATCCGCGCCGCACGCTGGTGCGCCTGCCCCCCCTCATCAAGGGCTACCTCCGCCTCGGCGGCTTCGTCGGCGATGGCGCGGTGATCGATGCCCAGTTCAACACCACGGATGTCGCGATCGTGGTACGCACCGATCTGGTGACCGAGCGCTATCTGCGGCATTACGAACGGACGGCAGGCAGCGAGGACTAATGGCGCGCTTCAATGTGATCATGACGTCGCCACGGCTGGCGGCGCCGGCGGTGGCCATCCTCGAACAGGTCGGCTGCACCATCCACTACATGGACCCGTACCCCTCGGCCCAGGCCGTGGCGGACCTCTGCGCCGCCGTCCAGGCCGATGCGGTACTGAGCCGCCAAGGCCCGGTGCTGGCCGCCGCCATGGATGCCGCGCCCGGCATGCGCATCGTCGCCCGCCACGGCGTCGGCGTCGATGACGTCGATATCCTGGCCGCCATCGCCCGCGGCATCCTGGTCACCCGCGCGCCGGGCTCCAACACCACCGCGGTGGCCGAACACACCATGGCCCTCATCCTCGCCTTGGCGAAGGACCTCCGCCCGCTGGCCACCGCGCTGGCTGGCGGTGCCTGGCGCGGCGCGGCCACCAAGGTGCGCGACATCGCCGGCATGCGCCTCGGCCTGCTCGGCTACGGCGCCATCGGGCGCACCGTCGCCCGCATGGCCGGCGCCTTCGACATGACGGTGAGTGCCTATTCGCCCTCCGTCCCCGCCGCCGAATTCGGCACCGTCCGCCGGGTGGACAGCGTGCTGGAACTCGCCGCCACCTCCGACGTTCTGTCCGTCCACTGCCCCTACGCGCCGGCCACCCACCATGTGGTGAACGCGGCTGTCCTGGCCGCGATGCCCCAAGGCAGCTACGTCATCAACACCGCGCGCGGTGGATTGGTCGACGAGGACGCGCTCGCCGCCGCCCTCGACAGCGGCCACATCGCCGGCGCCGGCCTCGATGTGTTCGAGAACGAACCGCCCCGCCCCGATCACCCCCTGCGCAACCATCCTCGCGTGCTGCCCACCCCGCACGTCTCCGGCGTCACCGACGGTTCGCTGGTTAACATGGGCGTCATGGCGGCCGAATGCATCGCCGCCGCGCTCACCGGCGGCGTGGTGCCGCCCGAGCGCATCGTGCGCGGTTGAGGCGCCATCTCGCCGCATTGACCGGCTGGCGGGCCGCGCTGGCGGCAGGCCTGTTCGGATTGTTGTCCGCCGCCGCCCTGCCGCCGGTGCACCTCATCCCGGTCCTGGCGATCTGCTTCCCCGCTTTGCTGATCCTCATCGACACCCGCCCCACCTGGCGCGGCGCGGCGGCTACCGGCTTCTGGTTCGGCCTCGGCCACCACATCGCCGGGCTCTACTGGATCACCGAGGCCATCCTCATCGAGGCCGGCCGCTTCTGGTGGCTTGTGCCCATCGGGGTGCCGATGCTGGCGGCCGTGCTGGCGCTGTTCATCGTGGTGCCCTGCGCCCTCGCCCGCCTGGTGCCGCCCTCCGGGCGCGGTTGGATGCTCGCCGGCGGCTGGGTTGCGCTCGACATGGCGCGCCAGTTCGTGCTGTCGGGATTTCCCTGGAATCCGCTGGGCAGCGTGTGGGCGATGCCTGGCTGGGCCGGCGACGTGATGCTCCAACCCGCCGCCTGGATGGGCGTGCACGGGATGACGCTCATCACCCTGCTGATCGCCCTCACCCCCGCCTTCGGCCGCCGCGCCATGGCCCTCGGTGCCGCCGGCCTCCTGCTATGGGCCGGCCTCGGCGCCGCCCGCCTCGCCCCCAACCCGGCCGCCTCGCGCGCCGTGCAGGTGGTGCTGGTGCAGGGCAACATCGCGCAGGAAGGCAAATGGGAGCGCGAACGCGCCCTGCGCCACTTCGAACAATTCCTCGATCTCACCCGCCAGGGCGCCGCCGCCGCCCACACCGCCAACCCCACCGCCCTCGTCGTCCCGGTCTGGCCCGAAACCGCGAGCCCCTTCCTCGTCGACCGGGACCCTGACGCCCGGGCCATGATCGCCAAAGCCACCGACGGCATCGCCCTCGTCGGCGCCCTCCGCTTCGATGCCCAGCGCCGGCCGTTCAATAGCCTGATGGCGATCGACGGCCCCGGCCCCGTAGCCGCCGTCTATGACAAGTGGCACCTCGTCCCCTTCGGCGAATACCAGCCGGACTGGTTCCCCCTGCCCATCGCCTTCGTCTCCGGTGACGGCTTTGGCCGCGGCACCGGCCCGCTCACCTGGCGCATCCCCGGCCTGCCCGCGGTCGGCCTGCTGATCTGCTACGAGGCGATATTCCCGGCCGAGGTGGTCGCCGCCGACCGGCCGGAATGGCTGGTCAACGTCACCAACGATGCTTGGTTCGGCAATTCCGCCGGCCCCCGCCAACACCTGGCCGCCGCCCGCATGCGCGCCGTCGAGGAGGGCCTGCCGATGATGCGCGCCGCCAACACCGGCATCTCCGCCGGGTTCGACGGCTACGGCCGCGAGCTTGGCCGCCTCGGCATGAACACTACCGGCACGCTTGCAATCGCCCTCCCCGGTGCCCTCGCGGCCACCCCCTTTGCGCGATTCGGGTTGCTGATCCCCGGATTGCTCGCGGGAGTGGCGGTTTCATGCGGATTATTTATCAGCCGGCAACGACGTTTTGGATAGATTTAGAGACGTTGCGCCGATTTCCGCGAATCGGCTTGACGACCACGGGTTGTGTCGTTTACTTTTTGTTCAACCATTTCAAATCCGCCCCGCGCATCGCGCCGCTGTCAGAGCAGCGCAACGTGCATTTCGTCGGGGCAAGCAGGAGTAGCGACCATGGCAAGCCAGACCGATGATGGGGTCTCGCGCCTCCCGATCGCAGCGGGCGAGGTGTTCGCCGAACGCGTCGAGAAGGAATCACGCCCGAGCCCGATCGATGTCCATGTCGGCGCCCGCATCCGCCTCCGCCGCACCCTGCTCGGCATGTCCCAGGAACGCCTCGGCGAGGCCCTCGGGCTGACCTTCCAACAGGTGCAGAAATACGAGCGCGGCGTGAACCGCGTCGGCGCGTCCCGTTTGTTCGACCTGTCGCGCGTGCTCGATGTGCCCATCAGCTTCTTCTTCGATGACCTGCCGGAAGCCAGCGCGCAGAGCGGCGCCGCCATCGGTGCCCTGTCCAGCGGCAACCTCACCGGCCGGCGCAGCCTCGGCTTCTCCGACCAGCAGGACGGCTTCGGTGACGATGTCCTGCACCGCCGTGAAACCCAGGAACTGGTCCGCGCCTATTACCGCATCTCGGACCCCAACCAGCGCAAGACGGTGTTCGCGCTCATCAAGAGCATGGCGCCCGACACCGCGGAGTAGCCGGCCGCCATGGGCCTGTCGCGGGGCGAAGCCACGCTGTGCTTTGCCGTCGCGGCCCTCCTCGCGGCGGCGAGCGGGCTGATCAACCACCCCGCCGTCTGGCACGGCGCCCTGCTGAACCCCGACAGCTACATGCGCATGGTGCGCCTGGACGATATGCTATCGGCCGCCCGCCCGCTCCACTCCGTCCTGCGGGACGGCTCCGGGGATGGCGCGGTGCTGCACTGGTCGCATTTCCTCGATGCCGTGCTGCTCGCTTTGGCGCTGCCGTTCCGCCCGTTCGTGTCCTGGCATGACGCGCTGCACATCGCCGCCGGTCTCATCGGCCCGGTGAGTGTCGGCGTCGCCGGCATCGCCGCCGCGTGGGCGGCTGCCCCCCTGAGCCTGCCGGCGATGCGCTGGTCCGCTGCGGCGTTCGCCGGCCTCGCCCCGGCCGTGGTGATCTACGGCTTCCCCGGCGTGGTGCACCATCACGTGGCCCTCGGCGTGGTGGGCCTGGTGCTAGCCGGGTGTGCGGCGCGGGTGGCGACGGGCGACGCGAAGTCGGGCTGGGGCCTCGGCCTCGCCGCAACGGCCGGCATCTGGCTGTCGCCCGAAACCATGCCCTTCATCGTGATCGCCTTCGGCGCCGTCGGAGTCGCCTGGCTGGTGGCGCCCAACCCGGCCCCCGTCGCCGCCGGCGCCTGGCGCGGCGGCCTCGGCTTCCTGCTCGGCACCCTCGTGGGCGTGGTGATCGACCCGCCGCCCGGCGGCTACCTCGAACTCCCGCTCGACGGTATTTCCCTCACCTTCGTGCTCCTCGCCGCCGTGATGGCCGCCATCGGCTGGTGCCTCACCCGGATGGAAGCCCACCGCCTGCGCGCCATGGTGGTGGCGATCGCCGGACTGCTCGCCTGGGTCGCCCTGTTCCCCACCGTGCTGCGCGGCCCCGACGCCGTCGGTACCGATGCGGATGTGCTGATGGCCGGTGTCGAGGAAATGCTGCCGGTGGACGGGGCAGGGCAGGGGATTACCCTGCTCGGCGGCGGCCTGCTGGCGCTGGGGTTCTGCGCCGCGATGGCATGGCGCCACCGCTCCTGGGCATGGGCCTACGGTGCGGCCGTGGTGGTGTTCCTGCTGGCGGTGGGCCTGCTGCACATCCGCTTCGCCATCTACGCCACCCTGGCCGGCGCCGCCGTGCTGCCGGTGCTGCTGTCCTGGATCACCACCCGCCTCGCCGATCGCCCGATGCCGCAGATGCTCGGCCGCGTCGGCCTGCTCGCCGTGGCCCTGCTCTCCACCCGCGCCGACGCGATCGGCCAACCCCATCTCGCATCAACCCTCCCGCCCCCCGGAGCCGCGCCCCTCGGCTGCGGTATGGACGGCCTGCCCGCGCTGCTGACACCCTACGCCGGCGCGGTGGTGCTGAGCGAAATCAACGATGTGCCCGCGCTGCTCTACCGCGCCCCGGTGCGCACCGTGGCCTCGCTCTATCACCGCAACGTCCCCGCCTTCCTCCGCCTGCGCGCCGCCTGGCGCGCCATCCCCGGCGCCACCCCCGGCCCCGAATTCCGCGCCACCCGCGCCACCCTCGTCCTGGTCTGCCCCCGCGGCAGCCGCTCGGTCCTCGTCGAAGACCTCCCCGACGGCACCCTGCTGGACCGCATGATGGCCGGCCACCCGCCCGAATGGCTGCAACCCATCGCCGCCGACCCCACCTCCGGCTACGTCCTCTACCGCCTCACCGAACCCTAGGCCGACAACCGGCTCAGCCGCACCGTCCGCTCCGGCCGGTCCTCCAACTCCTGTGTGGTCGGCACGGTGAACGTCGCGAACGGCACCAGCCCCTCACGCGGCAGGTACGCCCGCCCCGGATCGGCGATCCACACTTCGGCACTCGCCGCCATCCGCCGCAGCCACGGCAGGATATGCCCGGTCATCGGCGCCTCGTAGCAGACATCCCCGCATAAAATGAGGTCCCACCGGCAGTTGGCGCCCACGATATCCGCGCACGCCGCCGGGATGCTCACATCGTTGAGCCGCGCATTCAGCGCGATCGCCGCGATGGCCAGCGGATCGATCTCGGCCGCCTCCACCAGCGCCGCCCCCGCTTGCGCCGCCGCAATCGCCGCCAGCCCGCAGCCGGCCGCGAAATCCAGCACCCGCTTGCCCGCCACCGTCTCGGGATGATCGAGGATATGCCGCGCCATCGCGATGCTCCCCGGCCAGGCGAACGCCCAGAACGGCGGTTCGGTCCCGGTCTCGCGCAACCACTCCTCCGTCGCCCGCCAGATCGGCGTGATCTCGCTCGCCAGCAGCAGCCTGATCTCCGGCACCAGCGCCCCGTGCGACAGCACCGTGTTGGCGCGAACGAAGGCCTCCCGAGCCGTCACAGCCGCCCGAGCATCACGGCGAGGCCGATCGCGAACCCGACCTCCCGATTGGCATGGAACAGCCGCAGGCAGAGCGCCGGATTGTCGATATCGAGCCGCGCCACCTGCCGCACCAGCAATGCCGCCGGCACCAGCAACCCGGCGAAATACAGCCCCGAAAGCCCCGCCAGCCACCCCGCCAGCCCGAGCAGCACCATCGTCGCCCCATAGCACGCCACCAGGAACGGCCGCGTCCGCTCGGCGAACAACCGCGCGGTGGAACGCACCCCCACCAGCGCGTCATCCTCGCGGTCCTGGTGGGCATAAATCGTGTCATACCCCAGGATCCACGCGATCGCCGCCGCGTACAGCAACAGCGCCGGCCCATCGATCCGCCCCGTCGCCGCCGCATACCCCATCGGCGCGGCCCAGCCGAAGGTAAAGCCCAGCATCAACTGCGGCCACCACGTCACCCGCTTGGCCAGCGGATAGCTAACCACCAGCAGCAGCGAGCCAACCCCCAGCGCGATGGCGAGCCCATTCAACTGCATCAGGATCACGAAACTGATCGCCAGCAGCCCGGCGAGGAACCCCGCCGCCTGGCGCATCCTGAGCGCCCCCGAGGCCAACGGCCGCCCGGCGGTGCGCGTCACCAGCCGGTCCATGTCGCGGTCCCACATATCGTTCACCACGCACCCGGCGGCGCGCATCAGGAACGCCCCCACCAGGAACAGCGCCACGAGCATCGCCCCTTCGCGCACCGTCGCCGCCCCCAGCGAAATCGACCACAGCCCGGGCAAGAACAGCAGCCACCCCCCGATCGGCCGGTCAAGCCGGGCGAGGTGGATGTACGGCACCCAGGCGGGCGGCACGCGGGCAACCCAGCCGGTGCGGAGGATATCGGTATGTGGCGGCATGGGTGTTACTCTGCCTGTCAGCATGACCCCGTCAATCCGCCTTTATGTCCCCGCTCCCCTGTCCGAAGGCGTCAAGATCGCCGCCGGCGACGGCCAGGCCCATTACCTCGGCGGCGTGATGCGCCGCGGCGTGGGCGATGCGGTGCTGCTGTTCAACGGCACCGACGGCGAATGGCGCGCCACCATCGCCGCCATCAAGCGGGATCGCGCCACCTTTACCGTGGAGGCGCAAACCCGCCCGCAACTGCCCGAGCCCGACCTCTGGCTCGCCTTCGCCCCCCTCAAGCGCGACGCGACCGACCTTGTGGTGCAGAAGGCCACCGAACTCGGCGCCGCCGCCATCCTGCCCGTCATCACCGCGCGCACCAACGCCGCCCGCGTCAACACCGAACGCTTCGCCGCCATCGCCGCCGAGGCCGCGGAACAATGCGAACGCCTCAGCGTGCCCCGCATCGCCGAGCCCGTCGCCTTCGAACGCCTCCTGCGCGACTGGCCGCCCGAACGCCGCCTCGTCCTCGCCGCCGAACGCGCCGAGGCAGGTCCGATCAGGCCGGTTACGGGGCCGGTTGCATTAATGATCGGTCCGGAGGGCGGTTTCACGCCGCAGGAGCTTGACCTTGCGGCCCGGCATCCCTTTGTTCACATGGTCTCGCTCGGTCCGCGCATCTTGCGTGCCGAGACGGCTGCCATCGTCGGGCTGGCTCTTCTGCAAGCGTCTTCCGGCGGCTAAGATTTGGTGAAACAGCGCCGCCGCGCCTGAAGGAACGTTCACGATGTCCAATCCCGGAGACGCCGACACGACGCCGATCACGTCGATGCGGCAGCTCGCCGACTACATCGCCGTGGGCGGCAAGCCCGCCTCGCAATGGACTATCGGCACTGAGCACGAAAAATTCGGCTTCTATGCCAACAACTTCCGCTCGCCCCCGTACGAGCCCAACGGCATCCGCGCCATCCTCGAAGGCATCGCCACCACCGGCTGGGAGCCCATCCTGGATCGCGGCAACCCCATCGGCCTCAAGCGCGGCCTGGCCTCGGTCTCGCTCGAACCGGCCGGCCAGCTCGAACTCTCCGGCGGCCTCATGCCCACCCTGCATGACACCAAATCCGAGATCGAGGCCCATTACGAGGACGTCCGCCGGGTCTCCGCCCCCTTCAACCTCGGCTGGTCCGCGCTCGGCTTCCACCCGACGCAAACCCGCGAAGAGATGCCGTGGATGCCCAAGGGCCGCTACGCCATCATGAAGCGTTACATGCCCATCGTCGGCACCATGGGCCTCGATATGATGACCCGCACCTGTACCGTGCAGGTCAATCTCGATTATGCCGACGAAGCCGACATGGTGAAGAAATTGCGCGTCTCCCTCGCGCTCCAGCCCCTCGCCACCGCCCTGTTCGCCAATTCGCCGTTCTACGAAGGCAAGCCGAACGGCCGGATGTCCAACCGCGCCTTCGCCTGGACCGATACCGACAACGCCCGCTCCGGCATCCCCGCCGTGTTCTTCGAGGACGGCTTCGGCTTCGAGCGCTACGTGAACTGGCTGATCGATGCCGTGCCGATGTATTTCGTCCTGCGCGACAACAAGTACATCGACGTCGCCGGCCGCTCCTTCCGCCACTTCCTCAATGGCCAACTCGGCAACTCCGAGGCCGGCGAGGCCACGATGGGCGATTTCGCCGATCACATGACCACCGTGTTCACCGATGTGCGCCTCAAGCGCTTCCTCGAAATGCGCGGCTCGGACGCCGGCAGCACCGAGATGATGGTCGCCCAGTCCGCCCTGTGGGTCGGCCTGCTCTACGATCCCGCGGCCCTCGAAGCCGTCTCCGCCCTGGTGCGCAAGCATGACTGGCGCAGCTTCGCTGCCCTGCGCGCCCAGGTGCCGCACACCGCGATGGCAACGCCGTGGCAGGGCGGCACCCTGCGGGACCTCGGGCGGGAGGTGGTGGCCATCGCCATGGACGGGCTCAAGGCCCGTGCCCGACTCGATTCGGCCGGGCGCGATGAAACAATCCACCTCGCACCCCTTCAAGAAATCGTGAATGGCGGCCCAACCCAGGCCGAACACTGGCTGTCCCGTTTTCACGGGGCGTGGAATGGCGATATCACACGGATCTTCACCGAGTCAGCCATTTAACCCGTCCTATTCATGGGGCTGACGTTCGTTTCGCGATTTGAGCGGCGGGCATGGATTTCCTGTCGCCTGTTTCATCGCGGTAGCCGGTGGTTTTTGATGGGCGTTGGGGTTTCGGGCTGCGGTTGGTTCGGGGGCAAT
>CAIMWH010000266.1 GCA_903845065.1 uncultured Rhodospirillales bacterium
AAAAGAAGCAAAAAACTTTTCCTCAAGCCTGTGTGACCAACCCCGTGCGAGGTGGATTGACGGCGCGCTTCGCATGGCCGACGCTTTCCCCACGCCCGTAGAGGCGAGGTTAACAAACGGGGGAGTTCGGGCTGATGCAGTGGCGCGACAGGCTATCCATCTGGACCATCGCCTTGGCCGCGCTCGCGCTGCCCGCCGCCGCCCAGCCGTACAAGGAAGCCCCCGCGCTGGCCGAACAGGTCAAGGCCGGCAAGCTGCCCGACATCGCCCAGCGCCTCCCCGCCAAGCCCTATGTCGAAGTGCCGCACCAGAGCGTCGGCAAATATGGCGGCACCTGGCGCATGGCCGTGCTCGGCGGGGGCGACAATTACAATTTCGTCCGCGCCATCGCCAACGAGAACCTGATGCGCTGGACGCCGGACTGGAAAACCGCGGTGCCCAACATCGCATCCTCGGTGGACGTGAACGCCGATGCCACCGAGTTCACCTTCCACCTCCGCCCCGGCATGCGCTGGTCCGATGGCGCGCCGTTCGACGCCGATGACATCATGTTCTGGTACGAGGATATCTTCTCCAACGCCCAACTCACCCCCACCAAACCGCCGATCTACACCGCCGGCGGCGATCCGGTAAAAGTGGAGAAGAAAGACGCCCAGACCGTCATCTTCCGTTTCACCCACCCCTATGGCCTGTTCCTGCAGCAACTCGCCAACGGTTTCGGCGAATACCCCACGCTGTACCCCAAACACTACCTCAAGCAGTTCCACACCAAGTACAACGCCGACGGCATTCCCAAGCTGCTCGAAGCCAACACCTCGGCGAAAGACTGGGTGCAACTGTTCAATTCAAAAATCTCCCCCAACTTCCTCAACGTCTACTGGCAGAACCCCGAACTGCCGACCCTCAATCCCTGGGTCCTCACCAACAAATACGGCTCGACCGACCGCGTGGTCGCCATCCGCAACCCGTACTATTGGAAGGTCGACACCGCCGGCAACCAATTGCCCTACATCGACCGCGTCACCTGGGACCAGGTGAACGACGTGCAACTCGCTTTGCTCAAGGCGCTGAACGGCGAGATCGACTATCAGCTCCGCCACATCGGCCAGTTGCCGTTTAAGTCCACCCTGTTCGACAACCAGAAGCGCGGCAACTTCCACTTCTTTACCGTCTGGGACCACCCGGCGAATGACGCGGTGCTGCTGTTCAATCTCAACATCGCTGATCCCGTCAAGCAGAAAATATTCCGTGACAAGAGCTTCCGCGTCGGCGTGTCCCTCGCCATCGATCGCCAGGAAATCATCGACAGCGTCTATGTCGGCCAGGGCACCGCGGCGCAGGTATCCGTCCGCAAGGGCAACCCGCTCTATTCCGAAAAGCTCGCGACCCAATACACCGTGCGCGATCTCAAGGCCGCCGGCGCGGCGCTCGACAAGGCGGGCCTCGACAAAAAGGACAGCGACGGCTTCCGCCTCGGCCCCGACGGCAAGCGCTTCACCGTCATCTTCATGGTGGCTGACGTCTACGGCCTGCAATACCCCGACGTGATGCAACTCGCCCAGCGCAACCTCAAGGAAGTCGGCCTGGACGTGCAGATCCGCGCGACCGACTGGTCGCGCCTGACCTCCATGCAGGCTGCCAACGAGCAGGAGGCCTACATCTGGAACTGCGTCGGCGGCGAGGCGGACGTTTACACCGATCCGCGCTGCTACTTCCCGTTCCAGACCGAAGCCATCTTCTTCGCCCGCAAATGGGCACAATGGTACGGCGATCACGCCACCGGCGAGGAACCCCCGGCCGAGGTGCGCGCCCTGATGGCCGCCTACGACAAGGTTAACGCCGCCACCGATGACGCCGGCCGCGAAGCCGCCATGCGCGCCTTCCTCGAAGCCTCCGCCGACCAGTTCTTCACCATCGGCATCGTCCAGGGCCCCGACAAATTCGGCATCGCCAAGAACGACCTGAAAAACGTCTACGACCCCCTCCCCCAATCCGGCTCCATGTGGGGTCCAGCACCGATGACCTCGCAGATGTACTTTGACCGGTAGCGAACCCGGCTGACCACGAAAGCAAGTCAGATTTACCACAGAGACACAGAGACAGGGAGAAGCAAGCAGGAGAACTCAACTCTTGCTTGCTTCTCCCTGTCTCTGTGTCTCTGTGGTGAATCTCCTTGCTTCCCACACATCCGCGGAATGCCCTGATGCGCGACTACATCATCCGCCGCATCCTCTACATGATCCCCACCATCATCGCGATCTCCGTCATCGCCTTCACCATCATACGCCTCCCCCCCGGCGACTACCTCACCACCGTCATCGCCGAACTCTCCGCCAGCGGTGCCGCCGTCGACAGCGGCACCATCGCCGCCCTGCGCGATCGCTACGGCCTCGGGGATCCCTCCTACATCCAGTATCTCAAATGGATCAGCCGCATCGTCCTGCACGGCGATTTCGGCCTCTCCTTCGAGAAGAACGTCCCGGTGAACGCCCTCATCTGGGACCGCCTGGGTGCCACCTTCGGCATTTCCATCCTGACGCTCCTGTTCATCTGGGCCTTCGCCTTCCCCATCGGCATCTTCTCCGCCGTGCGGAAATATTCGATGGGGGATTACGTCGTCACCTTCTTCGGCTTCCTCGGCCTCGCCACCCCCAACTTCCTGCTTGCCCTGGTGCTGATGTACGTCTCCGTGCGCTACTTCGGCCAAAGCGTCGGCGGCCTGGTCTCGCCCGAATTCATCGACACCGCCTGGTCATGGGACAAGGCGATCGACCTCGTGGCCCATATCTGGCTCCCCATCGTGGTCATCGGCGCCTCCGGCATGGCCGCCCTCATCCGCATCATGCGCGCCAACCTGCTCGATGAACTCTACCGCCCCTACGTCGTCACCGCCCGCGCCAAGGGCATGTCGGAGTTCAGCCTGCTCCTGCGCTACCCCGTCCGCGTGGCGCTCAACCCGTTCCTCTCCACCGTCGGTTGGATGCTGCCCACCCTGGTCTCGGGCGAAATCGTGGTCTCCGTGGTCCTCAGCCTGCCCACCACCGGCCCCATGCTGCTGCGCGCCCTGCTGTCGCAGGACATGTATCTCGCCGGCTCCATCATCCTCATCGCCAGCCTGATGACGGTGCTCGGCACCCTGCTGTCCGATATCCTGCTCGCCTGGGTCGATCCGCGGATACGCTACCAGTGAGCGCCACCATCGCCGAACCGCGCCTGGTCCTGGCCGGGCAATGGACCCTGTTCTGGTGGAAATTCCGCCGCCACCGCGTCGCCGTGGCCGGCCTCGGCGTCATCCTCGCCCTCTATCTCGTCGCCGCCTTCGCCGAATTCCTCGCCCCCTTTCCGCCCGACCTGCCCAACACCCGCTACACCTACGCGCCCCCTCAGGCGCTGCACTTGTTCATGGACGGCGCCTTCGCCCCCCACGTGCTCGGCTACAAGGTCCAGATCGACCCGGTGGCGATGCGCCGCGTCTTCGTCGAAAACCCCGCCGAACGCATCCCCGTCCGCTTCCTCGCCGAGGGGCCGGCCTATGACATGTGGGGCCTCTTCCCCATGCGCACCCACCTCATCGGCGTCGATCGGCCCGGCCAACCGCTGTTCCTCCTCGGTGCCGACCGTCTCGGGCGAGACCTGCTGAGCCGCGTGCTCTACGCCACCCGCGTCTCCCTCTCCATCGGCCTCGTCGGCGTCACCATCAGCCTCAGCCTCGGCGTGCTGCTCGGCGGCCTGTCGGGCTATTTCGGCGGCGCCATCGACACCATCATCCAGCGCCTCATCGAACTTGTCCGCTCCATCCCCACCATTCCGCTGTGGATGGGCATGGCCGCCGCCGTACCCACCTCCTGGCCGCCGCTGCGCACCTACTTCATCATCACCCTGATCATCTCGCTGATCGGCTGGACCAGTCTGGCCCGCGAGGTGCGCGGCAAGTTTCTCGTCCTGCGCCACGAGGATTTCATCACCGCCGCGCGCCTCGATGGCCTGTCCGACCTCGCCATCATCTACCAGCACATGGTGCCCTCCTTCCTCAGCCACATCATCGCCGCCGTCACCCTGGCCATCCCCGGCATGATCCTGGCCGAAACCGCGCTCTCCTTCCTCGGCATCGGCCTGCAACCGCCCATCGTCTCCTGGGGCGTGCTGCTGCAGGAAAGCCAGAACATCCGCGCCGTCGCCTCCGCCCCCTGGCTCCTGTTCGCCCCCGGCGCCGCGGTGGTCACTGCCGTGCTCGCGCTCAATTTCCTCGGCGACGGCCTGCGCGATGCGGCCGACCCCTATGCCTGATCCCCTCCTGCGCATCGAGGACCTCCGCACCCACTTCTTCACCCCCGAGGGCGTGGTGAAATCGGTGGACGGCGTCGATCTCACCGTCACCCCCGGCCGCACCCTCGCCGTCCTCGGCGAATCCGGTTGCGGCAAATCCGTCACCGCCCGCTCCATCCTGAAAATCGTCGACCGCCCGGGCCGCCTGGTCTCCGGCCGCATGCTCTGGACCCGCCCTGACGGCTCCATCGCCGACCTCGCCTCCCTCCCCCCCACCGGCCCCGCCATCCGCGCCATCCGCGGCCGGGAGATCGCCATGATCTTCCAGGAACCGATGACCTCCCTCGGCCCCATCACCTCCATCGGGGACCAGATCAGCGAAACCATCCTGCTGCATCACCCCATCAGCAAGGCCGAGGCCAAATCCCGCACCATTGCCATGCTCCGCCGCGTCGGCATCCCCGATCCCGAGGCCCGCATCGCCGCCTACCCGTTCCAGCTCAGCGGCGGCATGCGCCAACGCGCCATGATCGCCCTCGCCCTCTGCTGCGCCCCCCGCCTGCTCATCGCCGACGAACCCACCACCGCGCTCGATGTCACCACCCAGGCCAACATCCTTGACCTCATGCGAGCCCTCCAGGCCGAGGACGGCATGGCCATGCTGTTCATCACCCATGACCTCGGCGTGGTCGCCGAAATCGCCGACGAGGTCGCCGTGATGTATCTCGGCCGCGTGGTCGAACAAGCCAGCGTGGACGCCATTTTCCACGCCCCCCGCCACCCCTACACGCGCGCCCTTCTGCGCTCGATCCCCCGCCCCGGCAGCCGCGCCCGCCTCGAGGCCATTCGCGGCAGCATCCCGCACCCCCTCGCCCGCCCCGCCGGCTGCGCCTTCGCCCCCCGCTGTGACCAGGCCATCCCCGGCCTCTGCGACACCACCCCGCCCGACGCCTACCCCACCGAAGCAGGTAGCGTGCGCTGCCACCTCCACGCATGACCCTGCTCGACGTTCAGGGCCTCAAGGTCCATTTCCCCATCCAATCCGGCCTGCTCCGCCGTACCACCGGCCACGTCCGCGCCGTCGATGGCGTCAGCTTCGCCATCCAGCCCGGCGAAACCCTCTCCCTCGTCGGCGAAAGCGGCTGCGGCAAAACCACCACCGGCCGCGCCATCCTGCGCATCCTCGATCCCACCGCCGGCACCATCACCTACCGCCAGGCCGACAACACCACCGTCGACCTCGCCAGCATCGACCGCGCCGCCCTGCGCCCCTACCGCCGCGACATCCGGATGATATTCCAGGACCCGCACGCCTCGCTGAACCCGCGCCTCACCGTGCTCGAAATCATCGGCCAGTCCCTCCGTGTCAACCAGGGCCTGCGCGGCACCGCTCTGGAGGACCGCGTCGCTGACCTCCTGCGCAAAGTCGGCCTGCGTCCCGAATACCTCCGCCGCTACCCCCACGCCTTCTCCGGCGGCGAACGCCAGCGCATCGGCATCGCCCGCGCCCTCGCCCTCCACCCCCGCCTGGTCGTCGCCGACGAAGCCGTCTCCGCGCTCGACGTTTCCGTCCAGGCGCAAACCCTCAACCTCCTGCAAGACCTCCAGGAGGAATTCCGCCTTACCTACCTCTTCATCGCCCACGACCTCTCCGTCGTCGAACACATCTCCGACCGCGTGGCGGTAATGTACGCCGGCCGCATCGTCGAACTCGCCCCCACCGACGCCCTCTTCGCCACCCCCCGCCACCCCTACACCGAAGCCCTGCTCTCCGCCGTCCCCATCGCCGACCCGCGCCTGCGCGGCAGCCGCACCCGCATCCGCCTGCAAGGCGAAGTCGCCGACCCCGCCCGCCTGCCCACCGGCTGCGCCTTCCATCCGCGCTGCCGCTATGCCGATGCGCTGTGCCGCGCCGAGACACCGGTGCTGGCCGAGACGGAGGCCGGGCATATTGCGGCTTGCCATCATGCGAGCACATTGGAACTGCGGGGGATTACGGCGTGACAGTCAGCAAGTGCTTCTTTTTTGAAAAAAAGAAGCAAAAAACTTTTATCCGCGGGAGTCCTCCGCGCATCCCCGGGTAACGCCACGAGTAAAGTTTTTTTGCTTCTTTTTTTTCAAAAAAAGACGCCCTTCCTTACTTGCTCCAGGAGCCCCCATGAAAATCACCCGCATCATCGCCTACCCCGTCTGGATCGGCATCCGCAACCAACTCCTCGTCAAGGTCGAGACCGATTCCGGCATCCACGGCTGGGGCGAATCCGGCCTCTCCGGCCGCGAACAGGCCGTCGCCGGCGCCGTCGCCCACTACGCCAAATTCCTCACCGGACGGGACCCGATGCTCGCCGGCGCGCTCTGGCAGGAGATGTACCGCAGCCAGTATTTCGAGGGCGGCCGCGTGCTCACCGCCGCCATTTCCGCCATCGACATCGCCCTCTACGACATCAAGGGCAAGGCCCTCGGCGTCCCCGTCCATCAACTCCTCGGCGGCAAGCAGCGCGACCGCATCCCCACCTTCGCCACCACCCACGCCGCCCCCGGCCCCGAGATGATCGAACAGGCCAAGCTCCTGATGGCCCACGGCTGGACCTGCATGCGCCTCTCGCCGCACGACCACGAGAACAAAACCACCTACGAACCCCGCGAATCCATCCCCGTCACCGCCAAATGGTGCGTCAAGGCGCGCGAGGAACTCGGCGATGCCGTGGTGCTCGGCATTGACTACCACCACCGCCTCTCGGTCGCCGAAGCCGCCAGCTTCTGCCAGAAAATGCCGCGCGGCACGCTGGATTTCCTCGAGGAACCCATCCGCGACGAAACCCCCGCCGCCTACGCCGCGCTCCGCCGGATGACCGACATCCCCTTCGCCATCGGCGAGGAATTCGCCTCGAAATGGCAGTTCCTGCCCTACATCGAGCAGGACCTCCACCAGTTCAACCGCATCGACATCTGCAACGTCGGCGGCTTCACCGAGGCAATGAAAGTCGCAGGCTGGAGCGAGGCGCATTACGTCGACCTCATGCCGCACAACCCGCTCGGCCCGATCTGCACCGCCGCCACCGTGCATTTCTCCGCCGCGGTGGCCAACTTCTCCTGGCTCGAAGTCCGCACCACCCCCACCGAAGCCCATCTCGGGTTCGACAACTCCGCCTATTTCCCCACCCAGATCCGCCTCGACGGCGCCGAATACCCGGTCCCCGACAGCCCCGGCCTCGGCGTCGAGGTCGACGAGGACCGCGTGAAGGCCGAATCCTTCAAATTCTGGGAAGCCCCCCACCTCCGCCGCCACGACGGCAGCTATACCAACTGGTAGCAGGGGCGAACAACGAGACAGCGAGAAGCAGAAAACCTGCCGTCTCGCTGTCTCTTTGTAAATTCTACCGGCTCAGTTCTTTCGCCATCTCATCCAACCCCGACAGCGTCAGCCCGAACATCCGGTTCTCCATCAAATGCCGGATCATCGACAACGACGACACATGCGCCCAGTTGCGCTCCGGCGCCGGGTTGATCCACGCGCTGCGCCGATAATGCCCGGTCAGCCGCTGCATCCACACCTGGCCCGCCTCGTCGTTGAAATGCTCCACGCTGCCGCCGGCATGGCTCACCTCGTACGGCGACATCGTCGCATCGCCGACGAAGATCAGCTTGTAGTCCGGCCCATACTTGCGCATCACCTCGAAGGTTGGCACCTCCGCCTCCTTGCGGCGCCGATTGGTCTTCCACAGCCGCTCGTACGGGCAGTTGTGGAAATAGTAGTGTTCGAGATGCTTGAACTCCCCGCGCGCGGCGGAGAACAATTCCTCGCACATCTTGATGTGGTCATCCATCGAGCCGCCGATATCCAGCAGCAGCAGGATCTTCACCGTGTTGTGCCGCTCCGGCACCATCTTGAGGTCGAGATGCCCGGCATTCTTCGCCGTCGAACGAATGGTGTCGTTGATATCAAGCTCGGTCGCCGCCCCCTGCCGCGCAAACCGCCGCAGCCGCCGCAACGCCAGCTTGATGTTGCGCGTCCCGATCTCGACGTTGTCGTCGAGGTCCTTGAACTCCCGCTTGTCCCACACCTTCACCGCCCGGCGATGGCGGCTCTCGTTCTGCCCGATCCGCACCCCCTCGGGATTATAGCCATGCGCCCCGAACGGCGAGGTGCCCGCCGTGCCGATCCATTTCGAGCCGCCCCGATGGCGCCCCTTCTGCTCCGCCAGGCGCTGCCGCAGCGTCTCCATCAGCTTCTCGAACCCGCCGGCCGCCTGGATCTGCGCCATTTCCTCGGGCGTGAGCAGCTTCTCCGCCATCTTGCGCAGCCACTCCTCCGGCAGTTCCCGCGGCTCCTCCCCCTCCGGAGGTTCGAGACCCTTGAAGAATTCGCCGAAGATGCGGTCGAACCGATCGAGGTGCCGCTCATCCTTCACCAATGCGGTGCGGCTCAGATAATAGAAGTCCTCGATGCTGTACTCCGCCACGCCCGCCTTCATCGCGCCGAGCAGCGAGAGATACTCGGTGATCGACGCCGGCACGCCGCCCGCGCGCAACGCGGTGATGAAGGTGGCAAACATGGCCTAGCCTCCGCGGCGCGACAGGAAGGCGATGCGCTCGAACAAATGCACGTCCTGCTCGTTCTTCAGCAGCGCGCCATGCAGCGGCGGGATCACCACATGCGGCTCCCGCGCCCGCAGCACCTCGGGCGAAAGATCCTCCACCATCAGCAGCTTGAGCCAGTCGAGCAGCTCGGACGTCGCCGGCTTCTTCTTCAGCCCCGGCACTTCGCGCACCTTGAAGAACACGGTGAGCGCCTCGCGCGCCAGGTCCTCCTTGATGTCCGGATAGTGGGACTGGACGATCTTCTCCATCGTCTCGCGGTCCGGAAAGCGGATGTAGTGAAAGAAGCAGCGCCGCAGGAACGCGTCCGGCAACTCCTTCTCGTTGTTGGACGTGATGATCACGATCGGCCGATGCCGCGCGACCACCGTATGGCGGGTCTCGTAGACAAAGAACTGCATCCGATCGAGTTCGAGCAGCAGGTCGTTGGGGAATTCGATATCGGCCTTGTCGATCTCGTCGATCAGCACCACCGTCTGCTCGCCGGCCTCGAAGGCATCCCACAGCTTGCCGCGCACGATGTAGTTGCCGATCTCATGCACCCGCGGATCGCCCAGCTGCCCATCGCGCAGGCGCGACACCGCGTCATACTCGTAGAGCCCCTGCTGCGCCTTGGTGGTGGATTTCACATGCCATTCGATCAGCGGATGGCCCAGTGCGGCGGCAATCTCATGCGCCAGCACGGTCTTGCCCGTCCCCGGCTCGCCCTTCACCAGCAGCGGCCGCTGCAACGTCACCGCCGCATTCACCGCGACCTCGAGATCGCGCGAGGCGATATAGCGCTCGGTACTCTTGAACTTTGACACGCAGTCGTCTCCCGGAGTGTTGGTGACAGTTTCGAGGCTTTGGCGCGCTTGGGCAAGGGTGGCCGCCGCAAGGCCAGAATCACAACGAGACAGCGAGACGGCGAGCAGCAAGTGCCTTTCTTCTCGCTGCCTCGCCGTCTCGTTGTGCGGCTTCCTTCGCGCGAGCTTCCCCCGCCACACGGTACGGCCTTGCACGGCGCCGGTTTCACCCCGGGGGCCGCGCTGCTATAGACCCCCCTCCCGGCGGTGCCCGCCGCCGGAGCGTGACCGAAGGACAAACCACATGGCCCGCCGCCGCCAGCTCTACGAAGGCAAAGCCAAGATCCTGTTCGAAGGGCCGGAACCCGGCACCCTCGTGCAGTATTTCAAGGACGACGCAACCGCCTTCAACGCCCAGAAAAAAGGCGTCATCACCGGCAAGGGCGTGCTCAACAACCGCATCAGCGAATACCTGATGACCCGGCTGGGCGAAATCGGCGTGCCCACCCACTTCATCCGCCGCCTCAACATGCGCGAACAACTCATTCGCGAGGTTGAGATCATCCCCGTCGAAGTCGTGGTCCGCAACGTCGCCGCCGGCTCCATCTCCACCCGCCTCGGCATCCCCGAGGGCACCCGCCTGCCGCGCTCCATCATCGAGTACTACTACAAGAATGACGCGCTGGGCGATCCGATGGTGGCCGAAGAACACATCACCGCCTTCGGCTGGGCCCACCCGCAGGACATGGACGACATCGTCGCCCTCACGCTGCGCATCAATGACTTCCTCACCGGCCTGTTCCTCGGCGTCGGCATCACCCTGGTCGATTTCAAAATCGAATTCGGCCGCCTGTGGGAAAACGAGGACATGCGCATTGTCCTCGCGGACGAAATCAGCCCAGACAACTGCCGCCTGTGGGACAGCAAGACCAGCGAGAAAATGGACAAGGACCGCTTCCGCCGCGATCTCGGCAAGGTCGAGGAAGCCTACCAGGAAGTCGCCCGCCGCCTCGGCATCCTCCCCGAAGCCGGCATGCGGGACCTCAAGGGCCCGGAGACCATGCAGTGACTGCCCTCTCCGCCAGCCCCGCCTTGGCGGTTTTCCTGCTCGCCGCCCTGGTCATCGCCCTCACCCCGGGCCCCGGCATCTTCTACGTCGGCGCCCGCACCCTGGCCGGCGGCCGTGAGGAGGGCCTTGCCTCCAGCCTCGGCACCGGCCTCGGCGGCCTGGTCCATGTCGTCGCCGGCGCGGTCGGCCTGTCCGCTCTGGTGATGGCGAGCGCCGAGGCATTCACCGCACTGAAATTCATCGGCGCCTTCTACCTCATCTGGCTCGGCATCAACGCCATCCGCCACGGCCGCGCCGAAGCCCCGCCCGACGTCACCGCCACCGGCGCCCGCCGCGCATTTCGCGAGGGCGTGCTGGTCGAAGCCACCAACCCGAAGACGGCGGTGTTCTTCATCGCCTTCATCCCCCAATTCATTGATCCAGCGGCCCCCGTCGCCCTGCAATTCGCTGCCCTCGGCCTGGTCTCGGTCATCCTCAATACCCTGGCCGATGTGCTCGTGGTGTTCCTCGCCGAGCGCGCCCGCGTCGCTCTCATCGCCCACCCGCGCGCCATCGGCCGCCTGCGCCAGGGCTCGGGCGCGGTGATGGTCGGCCTCGGCGCCACGTTGCTGTTCGCGCGCCGGCCGGTATGAGCGCCACCAGTATGACACAGGACGAATCGGCGCCCCCCGGCGTAAAGCCCGCCGACAATACGAACTTCTGCGAGGAGCAGGCGTGATGAAGGCTACCGTGACCGTGATGCTCAAATCCGGCGTGCTCGATCCCCAGGGCAAGGCCATCGGCCAGGCCCTGCACAGCCTCGGCTTCGCCGGCGTCGGTGAAGTCCGGGCCGGCAAGGTGATCGAACTCGAACTCTCCGAGACCGACCCTGCCCGCGCGAAAGCCCAGGCCGAGGACATGGCGCGCAAACTGCTCGCCAACACCGTCATCGAGAGCTTCAAGGTGGAGATCACCTAGGTGCTGCGTGGGATCGCGATAAGAAGCGGGGCTATTTTGGTTCCAACGATCTTGATGGTTTCGGCCTCATCGGCGATCGAGGTGGAGACGTTCAGAGACGGCAATGCACTGTACGAAGAGTGCGTGTCTTCGGATGACTACACTAAAGGGTTTTGCCTGGGTTACATAATAGGGGCTTCTGACCATGATGCATTGGATGCTGTGCTATTAGCGCCAATGGCAAAGAAGGCAATTTGCCTACCTAGCAACGTGAATGTCAGGCAAGTCGGAGATGTTGTGGTAAAATACCTTCGCGAACATCCCGAATCGCGCAATAGCCCAGCATCATTCCTGGTATGGAATGCCTTGTCGACCACTTTTCCTTGCAATCAATAGGTTGAGAACAATGAAGGCCGCCATCGTCGTCTTCCCCGGCATCAACCGCGAGCGCGACATGGCC
>CAIMWH010000267.1 GCA_903845065.1 uncultured Rhodospirillales bacterium
CTGATGGACTTCTCGAAGCTGGTCGAGGTTTTCGACGCGAACGGGGTTACTTTCGTCTCGGTAACTCAGTCGTTCTCCACAACGACAAGCATGGGCCGCCTAACGCTGAATATCCTGCTCAGCTTTGCCCAATTCGAACGCGAATTAATTGGTGAGCGCATCCGGGACAAATTCGCCGCCTCCCGCGCCCGCGGCATGTGGATGGGCGGGAAGGTGCCGCTCGGCTACGACGTGAAGGACCGCAAGCTGGTGGTCAATGCGGCCGAGGCGGCGACGGTGCGGATGATCTTCGAGCAGTTCATCGAGGTCGGCTCCTGCACTGAACTGGCCAAGATGCTGCAGGACAAGAGGGTGATGACCAAGACGGGTCGGCCGATCGACAAGGGCTACCTCTACAAGTTGCTGGCCAACCGCACCTACATCGGCGACGCGCCCCACAAGGGCATGATCCACAAGGGTGAGCATGAGGCCATCGTGCCACTGGACCTGTGGAACCGGGTGCATGCCATGTTGCAGGTCAGCCCCCGGACCAAGGCCAACCAGAACCGATCGCAGACACCGGCATTGCTGCGGGGCCTCATCTTCGGGATTGATGGGCGGGCGCTGTCGCCGGTGCACACGCTGCGGCGGGGGCGGCAGTATCGCTACTACGTCAGCCAGTCCGTCCTGAAGGGCGACGCCGTCGATGACCCGTCGTTGGTGCGGCGCATTGCGGCGGCGGAGATCGAGGATGCCGTCATGGCGCAGGTGCGGGCGCTGCTGCGGCAACCCGAGATCATCGTCGGCACTTGGCGCGCGGCTCAGGAGGACGTGCCGGAGATCACCGAGGCCGAGACGCGCGAGGCGTTGGAGAGCCTGGACCCGATGTGGGACGAGTTGTTCCCCGGTGAGCAGGCCAGGATCGTCCAGGCGCTCGTCGACCGCGTCACGGTCGGTCCGGCCGGCGTCGATATCCGGCTGAAGGTGGAGGGGTTGACCGGGTTGGTGCAGGATCTCGCGCCGCGGCGCCGGGTGCGGGAGGCCGCATGATGAGTGCGACTACCATCACGGTTCGGGTGCCGCTGGTCATCAAGAAGCGGGGAGGGCGCAAGATCGTGGTGGCACCGGACGGCTCGGTGCTACCGGGCGCACCGCGACAGGCGCGGACAACCGCCGATCCGGCGCTTCTGAAGGCGCTGGCGAGGGCGTTCCGTTGGCGGCGGATGCTGGAAGACGGGCGCTACGGCTCCGTCAGCGACATCGCGCGGGCCGAGAAGATCGATCGGACCTACGCCGGCGATATCCTGCGGCTGACGCTGTTGGCACCGGAGATCGTGGAGGCCATCGTCGAGGGGAGGCAGCCGGCCGATATGACGTTGCCGGTGTTGATGAAGCCGTTTCCGGTGGAGTGGGTGGGGCAATAAGCAGAGGCTTGCGACAAAAGCGAAGATTCGCACCCAGCCCCCACCGGCACCCAGAACGAGATGCTAACTCTCGTACCGACTGCGCAATATGGAATTCAATGATTTCAGCGCATTGAAACCTTGGGGTTAAATCGCCCAACACCCAAGGTCTGGAGAGAATCCGCTCTCTGGAGAGCAAAACGGCCGTTCGTTCCACCCTTGCACACCACAAGGTATCGCTCCAAAACCGCGGGAGTCCTGCGCTTTTCGACGTGGGTCCCCGAAGGGGAGAATTTGTATGGAAAGGTCGACTGGAGCGGGCGAAGGGATTCGAACCCTCGACCCCAACCTTGGCAAGGTTGTGCTCTACCCCTGAGCTACGCCCGCGCTCCATCGTCGGTGGCGGGTAATTAGGGGGTTCGAACGGATAGCGCAAGACGCCTTGTGCACTGCGGGCATGCAGCCAAGCCCTTGCGCTAGTTGCCCCGCTGGGTCAGCCGAAATCGATTCTCGGGTCGATGTACGCATACAGCACGTCCACCATCAAATTCACGCCCATATAAAGGAGCAAAACCAACAGGATACATCCCTGGATCAATGGGTAGTCCCGCGTCCCGATCGCCTGGATCAGCAGGCGTCCGAGGCCGGGATAGGTGAACACCGCTTCGGTCACCACCGTACCGCCGACAAAACTTGCCAGCATCAACCCCACGATGGTGACAAACGGCAGCATCGCGTTGCGCATCACGTGACCGCCCACCACGTCGCGTTCGCGCAATCCCTTGGAGCGGGCGGTTCGCACGTAGTCGGCGCGCAACTCGCCGATCAGAGCCGCCCGCAGGAACCGGGCGAAAATGCCCGATACGTACAGGCCCAGCGTGACGGCCGGCAGGGCGATGTTGCGCAGGGCGGCCAGTGGCGCCTCGGTGAATGGTACGTAGGATGACGCGGAGGGCAGCCAGTGCAGTTCCACCGCGAACAACAGGATCAGCAGGATGCCGAGCCAGAACGTCGGCACCCCCAGTGCCAGCGCGCTCCATCCACTCAGCACCCGGTCGAGCCAACTCCCCGGCCGCAGCGCGCTTGCCAGCGCCACCGGGATACCCACCACCAGGCCCACCAGGATGGCCGCCAGCCCGAGTTGCAACGTCGGCGGCAACCGCCCCAGGATCAGCGCCAACACCGGCTCCCGGCTCTGGATCGACAGTCCGAGGTCCCCGTGCAGGGCGGCCCACAGCCAGGCACCGTACTGCACGATCAATGGCCGATCGAGGCCCAGCCGCACCGTCACCTCGCGGATCTGCTCCGGCGTTGCGTTTTCTCCCACGATAACCGCCACCGGGCTGCCGGGCACGGCGTAGATCATCGCCCAGATGCCCAGCGAGGCGATCAGCAGCACCGGCAGCAGTTGTGCCAGGCGGCGCAGGATGAACCCCGTCATGGGCCTTCTCCGTCGGGCGGGGCCATGCCTGGTTCGGGCGCCTCCAGCACCGCCGCCAGCGCCCGCCCAAGCGTATCGAGCGCCAGGATGGTGCAGGTCAGCACGATGCCCGGCAGCACCGCGTAGTATGGCGCCTCGTGCAGGAAGCCCTTGCCGGTCCGCAGCATGTCCCCCCAGCTTGGCGTGGGCGGCGGTATCCCCACCCCGAGGAAGGACAGCGCGGCCTCCAGCAGGATCGCCACCGAGGCCAGGATGACCATCTGCACCAGGATCGGGCTCCAGGCATTCGGCAGCACGGTGCGGAAGATGTTGTAGGTGGCCGAGCCCCCCAGCGCCTCCACCGCCAGCACGAAATCCCGCTGCCGCAATGACAGCACCTGCGCCCGCGTCACCCGCGCGAAACTCGGAATCCCGGTGATCCCCACCGCCACCAGTGCCGTCATCTGGCTACGGCCGAGCACCGCGATGAGCGCCATGGCGAACAGGATGCCGGGCAACGCCAGCAGCACATCCACCACCCGCATCAGCAGCCCATCCCGCCACCCGCCGAAGAACCCGGCCACCAGCCCGATCGGCACGCCCACCGAGGCTGCGATCAGCACCGCCCCGGCCGCCGTCAACAGCGAGGTGCGCGCGCCATAGACCGTCCGCACCATCAGGTCCCGCCCGAGTTCGTCGGTGCCGAACCAATGTTTCCATGAGGGTGGATCGAGCGTGTTGCCGAGGTCCTGCTCCAGCGGATCGATCGAAAACAGCAGCCGCGCGAACACCGCGGCCCCCACGATGGCGATGAAGTACAGCAGGCTGAGTAACGCCTCCCGCCGCCCCAGCAACCGCCACACCACGCCGCTCATGCCCCCGCCTCCGCCAGCGGACATGCCACCATCCCCGCCTCGCCCGCGATGGCCAGCAGGGCAGGGGCCTCTGCCGAGCACGCCGCCACCGCCTGGCGGCAGCGCGGATGGAACGCACACCCCGAAGGCGGCCGCGCCGGATTGGGCGGATCGCCCTCCAGCACAATCCGGCCCCGCCCGCCCCGCGCCGCCGGATCGGGCACCGGCACTGCGGACAGCAGGGACTGCGTGTAGGGATGCAAAGGTTGCCGGTACAGCGCGCCCTTCTGCCGCGTCTCCACGATGCGGCCGAGATACATCACCGCCACCCGGTCCGAGATATGCCGCACCACCGCGAGATCATGCGCGATGAACAGATAGGCCAGTCCGAGGTCGCGCTGCAGGTCCTGCAGCAGCGTGACAATCTGCGCCTGGATCGAGACATCGAGCGCCGCGACCGGCTCATCGAGGATCAGCAGGCGCGGCTGCAACGCCAGCGCCCGCGCAATCCCGATCCGCTGCCGCTGCCCGCCGGAGAAATCCCGCGGCGTTCGCGCTATCATCCCGGCCGACAGCCCCACCCGGTCAAACAGCCCGCGCACATAGGCATCGCCGCCCATCGTCTCGAACACCCCATGGATGCGCAACGGCTCCGCCACGATCTGCCCCGCGGTCAGCAGCGGGTTGAGGGACGAATAGGGATCCTGGAAAATATACTGCATGTGCCGCCGCAGCCGCCGCATCTCCTTCGGCCGCAGCCCGCCGATCTCCTGCCCGTCGAAGCGGACCGAACCCGCGCTCGGCCGGATCAGGCCCATGATTGCCCGCCCGGTGGTGGTCTTGCCGCAGCCCGACTCCCCCACCAGCCCCAGCGTTTCGCCTGGCCGCAGCGTCAGGTTCACACCCGCCACCGCCCGCACGGTGCCGATCTGCCGGCGCAGCAGCCCGCCGCGGATGGGAAAGGCGACATGCAGGTTCGAAACCTCCAGCAGCGGCGGCGCGGCGCTCGCCACTGGCGCCGCTGCCTTGGCCGCGACCGTCGGGGCCAGCGCATCGCCGGCTTCGTCAGGGAAATGGCACGCCGCTCCCACCAGCGCGCCGGGCGGCACCGGCGGCGGCTCGGTCTCGCGGCATTGCGCCCGCGCCCGGCCCACCGGGCAGCGGGGATGGAACACGCAGCCGGCCGGCAACGCGCCAGGCGTCGGCGGCTGGCCCTCGATCTGGATCAGTCGTGCATCCTCGCCATCGATGCGCGGCAGGCTGCGCAGCAATGCGGCGGTATAGGGATGGCGCGGGCGCCGGAAAATCTCCTCGACCGGACCGGTCTCGACGATCCGCCCGCCATACATCACCGCCACCCGGTGCGCCGTTTCCGCCACCACGCCGAGGTCATGGGTGATCAGGATCACCGCCGCCCCGGTCTCCTCCCGCCGCCGCGCCAGCACCGCCAGCACCTGCGCCTGCACCGTCACATCGAGCGCCGTCGTCGGTTCATCCGCGATGATCAGCCGCGGCCGCCCCGCCATCGCCATCGCGATCACCGCGCGCTGGCGCATCCCCCCCGAGAACTGGTGCGGATACTGCCGCACCCGCCCCTCCGGATCGGGAATATCCACCTCCCGCAGCAGCGCCACCGCCCGTGCCTCGGCGTCACCCGCGCGCAGCGTGCCGTGGGCGATCTGGCCCTCGGTTATCTGCCGCCCCACTGGCAGCAGCGGATTGAGCGTTGTCGCCGGGTCCTGGAAAATCATCCCCACGTCGCGCCCACGCATCTGCCGCAAGGTCTCCGCGTCGGCGGATGTCACCTCGATGCCGCCTAGCCGCACCGAGCCCGTCACCCGCGCCACCGGCGGCAACAACCCGCTCAACGCCAGCGCCGTCACCGACTTGCCGGACCCGCTTTCACCGACGATGCCCAGCACCTCGCCGGCGAACACGTCGAAATCCACCCCGCGAACCGCATGGATGCGGCCCGCGAAGGTGATATCGAGCCCGCGAACGCTGACGACCGGCGCGTCCGTCATCGGGGCGGCGGGCCGCCTTACGCGGTGAACCCGATCGTCCGCCCGACCAGCATGTTGTCGATCTCCGGCGTGAACCCAGCCACCTTCTTGGAGGCCACGATCAGCCCGAGGTCGAACGTGTTGGTGGGAATGGCGAAGGAGGCCTCCACCATCGCGGCATTCAGCGCGTCATAGGCGGCCTTCACCCCGGCGCCGGAGCCGAAGGTGGTGTTCACCTTGTCGATCGCCGCCACATACGCGGGGTGCGGATGCGGATCGCCCAGCACCGGGTTCTTCGACGTCCGGTAGATCGAGTTCGTCGCCACCCGCGTCGGGAATTTCTGCACATTGCCCACGCCGCCGAACATCGCATCGAACTTGCCGCCCAGCATCATCTCCACGAACTCGCTGGTCTGGCGCATCTCCAACTCGATCTTGATGCCCACCTTCAGCAGCGTCGCCTGCACGATCTGGCTGATCGCCGCGCCATCCTGGTCGCCGGCGTTCACCATCAGCTTCCAGTTGTTCATCTCCGCCTCGGACAGCCCGCTCTCCTTCAGCAGCGCGCGGCCCTTCTCCAGGTCGAAGGCATACTTGGTGTCATACGAACGATCCGCCGCCGGGCTCGCCGGCGCCCAGGGCAGCGCTGTTACCTCGCCGAGCCCCGCATACCCCACCCGCAGGATCGCCTTGCGGTCCATCAGATAGTTGAACGCCTGGCGGAACTTCGCATTCCTGAACGGCCCCCGCGTGGTGTTGATCCGCAGCACCTGCACCAGCGGCCCCGGCCCCTGGATCAACTGATACCCGGCATCGCGCAGCCGCACCGCCGCCCGCCCGCCGCCGCCATAGATCACATCCACCGCGCCCGATTCGAGCGCCGCACTGGCGGAATCATTATCGGCGAAAATCGTGAACACAATCTCCGACAGCACCGGCTCGCCCTTGCGCCAATACTTCGGATGGGCCACCAGCCGGATACGCTGCCCCAGCACCCGCTCCGCCACCGTGAACGCCCCGGTCCCCGCCGCCTTGGTCTCCACCGTATCGATCCCGCCCGGATCGATCACCGAGATGAACTGCAACAGGTCCAGTATCTGCTTGTCCGGCACCGGCGCGTTGAAGTTGATCACCACGCTGGACGCATCCGGCATCGTCCAGTTCTTCACCACCGCCATGGTGGCATACACATTCTTGCCCGCCTTCGGGTCCGCGCCCTTCTTGAGCGTCGCGTCCACGGCGGCCGCATTGAACGGCGCCCCGCTATGGAACGTCACATCGGTGCGCAGGCTCAGCGCCACCGAGGCATTGTCCGCCGCGATCTTCCACCCCGTCGCCAGGCTCGGAATCGCCTGCCCGGTCGCGTCATACTCGATCAGGCTGTCATAGAGGTTCTTGATCAGCGGAAAATTCAGCGTGGTGAAATTCATCGGATCGAAACTCTGCATATCCGAAAGCAACTCCTGGCCGCAGTAGCCAGCCTCTCTCTGCCTGCTTCTGTCGTCGACGGCTCGTCCACCATGCATCGCCGAGACACCTGCATTGAACAAACGAGGCTATTAAAGGCCAATTTAACCTAATTTCAAGTATTTTAGGCTCCGGCCTCAGCTTAAAGGGTAAGGCTCCAAATAATGATTCGCAAGTTAGAAGTTGGAAGCCCGGTTTATGCCCTAAGGGTTTGGCCCGAATTACTACGGGTGCGGCCGAGCGAGCCCAACTGGAGCGATTCAAACGAAAGGAAGCCCGAGC
>CAIMWH010000268.1 GCA_903845065.1 uncultured Rhodospirillales bacterium
CAGGGGCATCAATCACCCCACGGTTAGAATCGAGGCACCCATGACCGTGTCAAGGAGAATCGGGAAAGCCTCCGACGGAATTGCAGGGGGCTGGACGGGCGGCCACCGCAGGGTTAGCATCCCCCCAGGTGAGCAATTACGCAGAAATCGACGCTCGGTCCCAAACAAGATCAAACGGCTACGTTGGGCCGCGACGCGTGCAGCAATATGCTGTGTATCGATCATGAACGGCGATCCAGGCAATTTGACCGAGAATAGTTCGTCCTTCGCAATTGGTAGATAGCGCTGCTCCCAGGCATCTATGTCGTCACCGTCCACAAGCCCGTCTTGACGCGAATGCCGGTAGTGCTGCCGCCATTCGAATTGGAGTTGAAGCCGATCCGGCAGAGATCGGAGGTGCTTGCTCAGCCTGTCGGGCTCCAACATCCAAATCACGGCGTCGTCGGATTTTTTCTGCATGCGGTCGCCCAACGCCATTAGGGCCGCAAGCAGTGCGCCATCCGTCCAGTCGAGAAGCCGGGTTGGGCACCCATGGTGCTGCATCAGGAAGTACGCGTCCCACTCCCAGTAATTTCCCTCCTTCACCTCAGCCGCAAGTTGCGGCGCACAACGGCAGAACTCGTCATACAAGTGGGATTCGAGTTCGAGCAGGTCCGCTGCCGACCGGTTTGAAACTTTGCCGTCCGGCCCTCGATAGACTGTGGGAACCAGCGCCGAATCACCGTAGTCCTTCGCCTCGCCACGGAACCAAATCTCCTGGTCAGCGCGAAGGTCCCAGGCGCGGCGAGCCTTTTCGACAATCTGACCCAATTCTCCGAAATCGTTGACCACCTCGCACTTGTTCATCGGAGTGATACCTGTGTCGTACGTTTTGTCCCCGCAGCGCAAAACCCCAGGCCGGCGGCGGCAATCGGCATCCTGAGGGACCAATAGGGAGCATTAACGACGTTGGATCACGGACTGCAACGCTGTAGCGACCGATGCCCGCCGGGCTACTCGGCCGCTTGCGCGAGGAACGGCACCGGCGCGTGGGTTACCCGGCTCGGGCCCTCGGTGATGTCGTAGATTTGCGTGGTGAGGTTGGCGATCGTCGGTGTCGACTTGATGCGGGCCACGATGGGGCCGGCGAGATAGGCCTCCGCGTCGGCGCGGGTGGCGAAGCAATAGAGGCCGCCCACCTTGGGGCCGCCGGCGGTGTTCAGCCAGATTTTCCACAGCAGGCCCTGCACGTCCAGGAATGGCTTGGCACGTTCGGGCGCGCCGTTCGCCGCGTGGAGTTCGGGTGACATGTTGGTGTATTCGAAGTTGACCTGCAGCATGACGGCCATGTGAGCCTCCCCGATGTTGTTGCCGCGTGACGCGGATGGGTGGAGGTTAGCCGCTCGTGCCGGCGCGGCAAAGCGGGGCGCGCTGTTGGGGAGAACGCCGTGCCGCCAGTCGCCATCGTGTTGCCGCCTCGCGAGGGATTTTCGTCCGACAATGCGGGCGCCATCGCCCTGCTGGTGCAGCGGATGGCGGGGCCGCGCGATATCGTGCTCGGCATGGCGCAGGCGGCGCCGTTCGCGGAGGTGACGTTCGAGGCGGTGCGGCCGACCTGGTTTCCCGGCAACCTGGCGCGGCGCTATGCCGGCGGGGTGGTGCGGGCGGTGCGCCGGCTCGGGGTGGGGCTGGTGGAGGTGCACAACCGGCCGGATGTGGCGCTGTTCCTGGCGCGGCAGTTTCCGCGCCTTCCCGTTGTGCTGTTCCTGCACAATGACCCGCAGGGCATGCGCGGCATGAAGACGCCGGCCGAGCGGGCGCGCCTGCTGGCGCGGCTGGCGCGGGTGGTGACGGTGTCGGCCTATATCGCCGGGCGGGTGATGGACGGTGTGCGCTCCCCTGCCCGCTCGCCGGTGGTGCTGGCGAACTGCCTCGATGTCGCGGTGGTGCCGCGGGATGTGGTGCGGCGCTCCACCATCCTGTTCGCCGGGCGCGTGGTGTCCGACAAGGGGGCCGACAGTTTCGTCGCCGCCTGCGCGCTGGCGTTGCCGCAGTTGCCGGGGTGGCGGGCGGAAATCGTCGGGGCCGACCGGTTCGGGGCGGATAGCCCGGAGACGCCGTGGCTGGCCGCCCTGCGCCCGAAGGCGGCCGCCGCCGGGGTGACGATGGCGGGGTACCGGCCGCATGCGGAGGTGCTGCGGGCGATGGCGGCGGCCTCCATCGTGGTGGTGCCGTCGCGCTGGCCGGAACCTTTCGGCCTCACCGCGCTCGAAGCCATGGCCTGTGGCGCCGCCCTCATCGCCTCCGCCCGCGGCGGGTTGCCCGAGGTGACCGGCAGCGCCGCTTTGGTGATCGACCCCGAGGACCCCGCGGCCATCGCAGCGGCCATCGTGGCGCTGGCCCGCGATTCCGCCCGCCGCGGGGCGCTGGCCGCCGCCGGCCGGGCACGGGCGGCGCTTTTCGACACCGCCGTGGCGCGGCGAAAACGCGAGGCGCTGCACTCCGATGTGCTCGCCGCATGGCCGAACGCCGGGCCGCACACTATATAGCGCACCAGACATTCCCCGCTTGGAGACCAAACCATGGCCGAAGCCGCCGCCCCCCCGAGCCAGATCCCCGTCACCGTGCTCACCGGCTATCTCGGTGCCGGCAAGACCACCCTGCTCAACCGCATCCTGTCGGAGAACCACGGCCGCAAATACGCCGTGGTGATCAACGAGTTCGGCGAACTCGGGGTGGACAACGACCTCGTGGTGGATACCGACGAGGAAGTGTTCGAGATGAACAACGGCTGCATCTGCTGCACCGTGCGCGGGGACCTGATCCGCATCGTGGGCGGCCTGATGAAGCGGCGCGACAAGTTCGACGGCATCATCATCGAGACCACCGGCCTGGCGAACCCCGCCCCGGTGGCGCAGACATTCTTCGTCGATGACACGGTCAAGGAAAAGACCCGGCTAGACGCCATCGTCACGGTGGTGGACGCCAAGCATCTGCCGCAGCGCCTGATCGACAGCAGCGAGGCCGAGGAACAAATCGCCTTCGCCGATGTCATCGTGCTCAACAAGGTGGACCTCGTCACCCCGGAGGAACTGGCCTCGGTGGAGGAGCAGATCCGCAAGATCAACAAGTACGCCAAGATCCACCACGCGACCAAGGGTAACGTGTCGATCACCGAACTGCTCGACCAGGGTGCGTTCGATCTCAACCGCGTGCTGGTGCATGCGCCCGATTTCCTCACCTCGGACGAGCACGAGCACAACGACGAAATCCGCTCGATGAGCTTCGAGGCCGAACAGCCGATCGATGCCGAGCGCTTCAACGCCTGGATGGGCGCGCTGCTGGCGGAGAAGGGCGGCGACATGCTGCGCACCAAGGGCATCCTGTCCTATGAGGGCGATGACCGCCGCTTCGCCTTCCAGGCCGTCCATATGATGGCCGATGGCGATTTCATCGGGCCGTGGAAAGAGGGCGAAAAGCGGGTCAGCCGCATCGTGTTCATCGGCCGCAACCTCAACCGCCCGCAGTTGCGCCGCGGCTTTGAATCCTGCCAGGTGGCCTGAACCATGAGCGAGACGGTCAGCGCGGACCAGGTGCTGCAAACCCGCGGCAAGACCCGCGACCTCGAAGCCTTCGTGGTCAAGGCCGCGTTCGACCGCGCCGGACGCGCCTGCGCCTTCGCTTTGGGTGACGGCACCATCGCCATCAAGCGGCATGGCGATGACGACTGGCACCGCACCACCGCCCATGAAGGCGCCATCCTTGACCTCGCCGCCGATGCGGCCCCCAACGGCTGGATCACCGGCGGCGATGACGGGCGCTTCTACCGCATCTCGCCGGACGGGGTGGCAGCCCTGATCGCGCCGTTCGGTATGCGCTGGGTGGAGCATGTCGCGAGTTTCACCGATGGCGCCCGCACCCAACTCGTCGCCTGCTCGGCCGGCAAGCGGCTCTGCGTCTACAACGCCAAGGATGACGAGCTGAAGGTGTTCGAACACCCCTCCACCGTCACCGGGATCGTGTTCGACCCCAAGGGCAAGCGCGTCGCCGCCTCGCACTACGACGGCGCCAGCGTGTGGTTCATCGCCTCGCGCAGCGACACGCCGCGCAAGCTGGAGTGGAAGGGCAGCCACATCGGCATCGCCATGAGCCCGGACGGGGACTGCGTGGTGACCTCGATGCAGGAGAACTCGCTGCACGGCTGGCGGCTGTCGGACAACCAGCACATGCGGATGACCGGCTATCCGAGCAAGACCCAGGCGCTGTCCTTCACCAAGGGCGGCAAGTGGCTCGCCAGCTCGGGCGCCGATTCGGTGGTGCTGTGGCCGTTCTTCGCCGGCGGGCCAATGGGCAAGCCGCCGACCGAACTCGCCGGCGGCGACGGCATCAACTGCACCTACGTCACCTGCCACCCGAAGGACGACCTCGTCGCCGCCGGGTTCGCGGACGGCTTGGTGGTGATCGCCGATATCGCCTCGGGCCGCATCCTGCCGGTCGCCGGCCCTGGCCGCGGGCCGATCTCGACGCTGGCCTGGAGCCCGGATGGCTCGCATCTGGCCATCGGCACCGAGGGTGGCTTCGCCGCCGTCGTCGATCTCTCCAAGAAATAGCTCCGGAGCATCCCATGCAGACCATCACCGCCGGCGCCATGCGCCTGCCCAAGCTCGGCCTCGGCACCTGGCGCCTGCGCGGCGAGGAATGCACCACCGCAGTGCTCGGCGCGCTCGGTCGCGGCTATCGCCATATCGACACCGCCCAGATGTACGGCAACGAGGATGGCGTGGGCGCCGCCCTCGCCGCCACCCCGGTGGCCCGGGCCGATATCCACCTCACCACCAAGGTATGGTGGGAGAACCTCGCGCCCGACGCCATGCGCCGCGCCATGGATGCCAGCCTGAAAGCGCTGCAGACCAGCTACGTCGATCTCTATCTCATCCACTGGCCGGCGCCCGACATGGACCTGCCGGCCGCCCTGGCCACCCTGGTTCGCCTCAAGGAGGAGGGCCTCGCGCGCAATATCGGGGTGTCGAACTTTCCCACCGCCCTGCTCAAGCGCGCCATCGAGGAGATCGGCGCGCCCATCGTTTGCAACCAGGTGGAGTACCATGTGCTGCTCGGACAGCCCAAGCTGCTCGCCTATATGCGCGAGAAGGGACTGGCGCTGACCGCCTATTGCCCGCTCGCCCAGGGCCGCCTCGCCGAACACCCGGAACTGGACGCCATCGCCGCCAAGCATGGCGTGACGGCGGCGCAGGTGGCGCTGAAATATTTGTTCGACCAGGACATCGTGGCCGCCATTCCGAAGGCCGGCCGCGCCAGCAGCCAGCAGGCCAATCTCGATGCGTTCGCGGTGACGCTCGATGACGCTGACCGTGCCGCGATTGCAGCCCTGCCGAAGGATGTGCGGTGCGTGAATCCGGGGTTTGCGCCGGCTTGGGATGTGTAGGAAAGCAAGCGCTTCTTTTTGAAAAAAGAAGCAAAAACTTTTTATCCGATGGCTTCGCCCCTCTCCCGGGAGGGACCGGCGAAGCCATCGGATAGAAGTTTTTTGGTTCCTTTTTTCAAAAAAGAACCCCTTCCTACCCCCCCGGATCCTGCACAATCATCGTCGGCGGCGCCCGGTTGAGCGCGATGAAGCTGGTTAGCGGGCTGTCGATCGCCTGGGCGTCGAAGCGTTCCTTCACCCGGCGCATGAACTCGCGCCGCACGCCCCAGCGCCCACCCGCCGTGGTTCTCATCCGCCCGGTGATGACAAACGCGTTGGCGATGAACTTGTCGACACCGAAGATCTCGAGATCCTCGCGGATCACATCCTTCCACTTGAATTCGTCCCGCATCCCGCTGGCGATATCCAGCAGGATCTCGATGATGTGGTCCGGCACCTCGTTCAGCCCGGCCGGCACCTCAATCACCGCGTAGCCGAAATCGCGGGTCATGTTAGTCACCGTGGTAACCGCGCTGAACGGGATGATGTGGACGGAGCCATCCACCGAACGCAGCCGGATGGTCCGCACCGAGAGGGCCTCCACCGAGCCCGAGAGCCCGCCCAGCGTCACCGCGTCACCCACCTGCATGGTGTTTTCCAGCAGCAGGAACAGCCCGGTGATGACATCCTGCACCAGCTTCTGCGAACCAAAGCCGACAGCGATGCCGATGACGCCGGCACCGGCCAGCAGGGGTGCGATGTTCACCCCGATTTCGCTCAGGATCATCAGACCGGCGACCATGCAGATGGAAATCATCAGCGCCGTGCGCAGCATGGGCAGCAGGGTGCGCAACCGGGCCGAGCGCGCCAGCTGGGCTTCGCGGGCCAGGCGGCTGAGATGGCGCTGGATGCTGATGTTCACCGCCTCCCACACCACCAGCGAGGCGATCAGCGTCACCCCGATGGTGCCCAGGGCGCCAAGCAGCCGGGCACCGACATGGCCCGAGGTGAACCAGGAGAATGCATCGATGCTCCACGCCTCCAGCACCAGCACCAGCGCCACGCCCCACACCACCACCTGCACCACACCGCGCAGGATGGGGTGATAGTTGCCCATCCGCTGATCGAGCCCCGGCAGGCTGTCGCCCAGCGCGGGCGGCAGCCGGGTCCAGCGCGCGGCTGCGGCCAGGCCCAGCACCGCGACCTGGCGGGCACCGACGATGACGATGGCGGTGAGCACCACGATGCGCAGCAGGCGGCTGAACCCGTCCGGCACCGCCAGCGCCCAGACCATCCACAGCGCCAGCAGGTAGAACATGGCGGCGAAATGCCACAGTCCGGCCAGCCGGTTGCGCACCGCGGCGAGCGGGCCGACGGCATCGGGGCGGGCGCGGATGAGGCTGGCGACCCAGGCGCGGTTCTGCAGGATCATGGTGGCGAGCATCACGTAGATCACCAGCACCACGAGCTTCAGCAGCGCGTCATGGGCGATACGGTAGAGCCCGAACAGCAGCCCGACTTCGGCCAGCGTGTAGCCGAATATCCCCACCGCCGCCATGCGCCGCGTCCAGCGCAAAGTGTAGTCGGCCGCCTCGTCCGACAACGGCAGCACGCACGGCCGCCCGGGGCCGCACAGCGCGCGCAGCACCGATGTCACCACCCGGCACAGCGCGTAGGCGTCCATGATGCCGAGGATCACCAGCCGGGCGATGGGGTCGCTGCCGAGGCTGGTGCCGAGCAGCACGTAGCCGGTGGCGATCAGGGCCAGGATGGGCAGCAGCAGCAGGAACAGCCTCACCATGGACAGCGGCACCCGCCGCAGCATGCCGAGCGGGCTGGGCCAGGCCGCCCCCAGGCGCTCGGTCTGCCCGGCCTCGGCCTGGACGATGCCCTCCACCGCCGGATCGGGTTCATGCGCCTCGGCACGGCCGGCCAACGCCGCCATCGGGCGCGACAGCAGCCGCCGCACCGCCCATTGCGCCGCCAGGCCGCCGCCGAGCACCAGGGCCAGCCGCCAGGCGGTGGTCAGCAGCAACCCGCGTGACCATGGATCATTGATCAACTGCTCGACGAAGTTCAGCAGCAGCGGAAAGTCGGTAACGGTGCGCACGGTCACCAGCAGGTCGTCCGACAACTGGCCGAGGCGGCGGGAGGCATCGGAGATCAGCTGGGCGCCGAGGCTGTCGGGCGCGAGTTGCAGCGGCGAGGCTTCGGCGGCGGGTTCGGCCGGGGGGGTGGGAGCGGGGGCGGTGGAAGCGGGCGCGGCGGGCGTGGCGGGGACGGCGGACGGGGCGGCGGCGGGCGTGGCCGCGTTGGCCTTGGCGATGGCTTCCAGCACGCCGATCAACTGTGCCCGCCGCGCCGGGTCCTTCAGCACGTCGAGCGCCTGCTGGGTCTGTGCCGCGCTGACGGCGGGGGTGGCGGCAGCGGGGGCTGGCGCGGTTTGTCCGGGCGCCACCCCGGGCAGCGCCAGCATGATGAACGCGGCAAGGAGAATTCTGATCATGCCGCAAGGCGGATCATGTGGCGCCCCCGCTTGTCAATCACGAACGGTGCACACCGCCGTGACCTGTCCTATATATAACGCATGCACACGCTCCTCATCGTCCTTCTTGTCCTCACCATGGCGGCCACGTTGGGCGTGCTGGTCTTCGGCATGATCGGCATGGCGAGGTCGAGCAATGATCCCATGCGGTCCAACCGGTTGATGCGCTGGCGGGTGATTCTCCAGGCCGCCACCCTGGTGATTGCCATCGTGCTGCTCAGCCTGTTGAAATCCTGAGCGTTTCCGCCCTGCGTGAGGGGCGTTTGACAGCGGCGGCGGCCCGCCACTAAGTTCCGCCCGTTTTTCCTTCGCAGGTGCGAAAGGATGGCCCGCCATGACGGCGAACCGTCCAAACACACCGGGGCATCATCCAGGAAGCGGCGCGGCACTCCATGAAAATTCTCGTCCCCGTCAAGCGGGTCGTCGATTACAACGTCAAGGTCCGGGTAAAGTCGGACGGCACCGGGGTGGAAACCGCCGGCGTGAAAATGAGCATGAACCCGTTCGACGAAATCGGCGTCGAGGAGGCGGTCCGGCTCAAGGAAAAGGGCGTCGCCACCGAGATCGTGGCGGTTTCGCTGGGCGTTGCCGCCTGCGCGGAAACCATCCGTACGGCGCTCGCCATGGGCGCGGACCGTGGCATCCTGGTGGAAACGGATGTCGACCTGCAGCCGCTGGCCGTCGCCAAGCTGCTCGCCGCCATCGCCGTCAAGGAGCAGCCAGGCCTGATCATCCTGGGCAAGCAGGCCATCGATGACGACATGTCCGCCACCGGCCCCATGCTCGCCGCCCTGCTGGGCTGGGCGCAGGGCACGTTCGCCAGCAAGGTGACGGTGGACGGCGCTAACCTTACCGTAACCCGCGAGGTGGATGGTGGGCTTGAGACGGTAACCCTCACCCTGCCCGCCATCATCACGACGGATCTACGCCTGAACGAGCCGCGCTATGCCTCGCTGCCCAACATCATGAAGGCGCGCAAGAAGCCGATCGAGACGGTGAAGCCGGCCGACCTCGGCGTCGATCCCACGCCGCGGTTGACGGTGATCAAGGTGGATGAGCCGCCGAAGCGGCAGGCGGGCGTGAAGGTGGGCTCGGTGGCCGAACTCGTGGCCAAGCTCAAGAACGAAGCGAAGGTGATCTGACCATGACGTCCCTGGTTCTCCTCGAACACGAAGCCGGTTCGATCAAGCAGCCCTCGCGCTCCGCCGTGGCCGCCGCCGTGCAACTCGGTGAAACCCATGTGCTGGTCGCAGGCCTCGGCATTGCGGCCGCGGCCGCCGCTGCCGCCAAGATTCCGGGCGTGGC
>CAIMWH010000269.1 GCA_903845065.1 uncultured Rhodospirillales bacterium
CAATCCTTCCCGCCTATGATCCCGACGGGTGGCCACAGTCCACATGATGATCATCCAATAGGGCCTCGACAACCCTTTGGAATCACATCAGACCGTGGTCATCCAACCCATTCTGATGGCGTTCTCAGACAGCCTCTTAACGCCACTTCCGAAATGAGAAGCCGCCCTAAGTTGGTTCGTCGTGCTCACAGTGCGGCGGAGTTCAGATAGGATTTCGGGCTCATTGTTGTGAATGCTCTCGGCCTTTCGAAGCAAATTCAATAGATTGGAGGTCCATTTTCTCACCGGGATACATCCGACCGAGCAGCGCCGCACACATTTCGTCTATACGTGTTGCTTGGTTGCAATCTTTGCCCGCAAGGAACTCGAGCCCCTTCGGACGCAACCGGCAATCAAACATAGAAATAGGAGGTACATGATCTATCGTATCTCCCGCATTCACCATGCCACAGTAAACACACCACACGGTTTCCTGCTGCATTTTATGCAGGCGGCTTGCCTTTATCTTTGCTTCGCCCATCGTGCGGATTTTTCTTCCTTGCTACAATGAGGCGTACAACTATGCCCCACTACAACCGGAATATCCTTGGTTGTTGTGGGGAACAATCAATACTGTTAGCGTTGCCTCAGCCAACCCCAAGCAACTCCACATCAAACACCAGCGTCGCATTCGGCGGGATCACGCCACCGGCGCCGCGCGCCCCGTAGCCCTTCTCCGGCGGGATAATGAGGGTGCGGCTGCCGCCGACCTTCATGCCGGCAACACCTTCGTCCCAGCCCTGGATCACCCGGCCGGCGCCGAGGGGGAAGCGGAACGGGTCACCGCGGTCCCGCGAGCTGTCGAACTTCTGGCCCTTGTTGTCGGGCGCGGCGGCATCAAACAGCCAGCCGGTGTAGTGCACAGTGACGGTCTTGCCGGCGACGGCTTCGGCGCCGGTGCCAATCTGGTGGTCGGTCATGCGTAATCCTCTCGGTTGAGCGTTGGCAGCAACAGGCACCGCGACGAAGGCGGCCAGGAAAAAACGGCGAAACATCGGATCAGGACTCCTTGGCCAGCGCGTCGAACCGTTGCAGGCGGGCGATCAGGGCCGGCATTTCGGCGAGCGGGATCATGTTGGGCCCGTCCGAGGGGGCATGGTCAGGATTGGCGTGGCATTCGATGAACACGGCGGCCACCCCTACCGCGAGGGCGGCGCGGGCCAGCACCGGGGCGAACTCGCGCTGCCCGCCCGACGATGCCCCCTGCCCGCCCGGCTGCTGCACGGAGTGGGTGGCATCGAACACCACCGGATAGCCCGTCCGCGCCATGATCGGCAGCGCCCGCAGGTCCGACACCAGGGTGTTGTAGCCGAACGAGGCGCCACGTTCGCACAACAGGATGTTCTCGTTGCCGGTGCCGGCGATCTTCGCGGCGACGTTCACCATGTCCCACGGCGCGAGGAACTGGCCCTTCTTGACGTTGATGGCGCGGCCGGTTTCGCCGGCGGCGACCAGCAGATCGGTCTGGCGGCACAGGAAGGCGGGGATTTGCAGGATATCCACCGCCTCGGCCACGATGGCGCATTGCTCGGCGGTGTGCACGTCGGTCAGCACCGGGCAGTGGAACCGCTCGCGTACTGCCGCCAGCACGCCCAGGCCATGCTTCATGCCGATGCCGCGCGCCGCGGTGGCGCTGGTGCGGTTGGCCTTGTCGAAGCTCGACTTGTAGATCCACGGCACGCCCAGTTCGGCGCACATCTCATCGAGTGCGGCCGCCGTTTCCAGTGCATGGCCGAGGCTCTCGATCTGGCACGGCCCGGCGATCAGCACGAACGGCAGGTGGTTGCCGATCGCCACGCCGCCGACGCGGACGATGCGGGGCTCAGACAAGGCGGGCCTGCTTCACGGCCGCCGAAATGAAGCCCTTGAACAGCGGATGCGGGTCGAACGGCTTGGATTTCAGCTCGGGATGATACTGCACGCCGACGAACCAGGGATGATCCGGCCGCTCGACGATTTCCGGCAGTTCGCCATTGGGCGACATGCCGGAGAACTGCAGCCCGGCATCCTCCAGCGTCTCGCGATAGCCCACATTCACCTCGTAGCGGTGGCGATGGCGCTCCTCAATCTGGGCCGCGCCGCCGTAGATCGAACGCACCAGCGAATCTTCCGCGAGTTCGGCGGTAAAGGCGCCGAGGCGCATGGTGCCGCCGAGATCACCGCCTTCGTCGCGGCGTTCCACCTGATTGCCGCGCTTCCACTCGGTGAGCAGGCCCACCACCGGGATGGCGCAGGGGCCGAATTCCGAGGACGACGCCAGCGGCATGCCGGCCAGGTGCCGCGCCGTCTCTATCACCGCCATCTGCATGCCGAAGCAGATGCCGAGAAACGGCACCCGGCGCTCGCGGGCAAAACGCACCGCCTCGATCATCCCTGGCGTGCCGCGCTGGCCGAAGCCGCCAGGCACCAGGATACCATGCACGCCCTCCAGCCGCTCCACCGCGTCGGGCTGCTCGAACGCCTCGCTGGCGATCCATTCGAGCTGCACCTTCACGTGATTGGCGATGCCGCCATGGGCCAGCGCCTCGGCGAGGCTTTTGTAGGAGTCGAGCAGGTCGGTGTACTTGCCTACCACCGCAATGCGCACCTCGCCTTCCGGCGCCCGCACGATATCGACGATGCGCTGCCAGCGCGACAAATCGGGCTCCACGTCAAACGGGAGATGGAAGTGGCGCAGTACTTCGCGATCCATGCCCTCGTTGTGGTAGGCGATCGGCACCGCATAGATGGTCGAGACATCCTCGGCGGCGATCACCGCCTCGGGCCGCACGTTGCAGAACAGCGCGATCTTGCGGCGCTCGTTGGGCGGGATCGGGCGATCGGAGCGGCACAGCAGCATGTGCGGCTGGATTCCGACGCTGAGCAGTTCCTTCACCGAATGCTGGGTCGGCTTGGTTTTCAGCTCGCCGGCGGTGGGGATCCACGGCAGCAAAGTGAGGTGGGCGAACATCACCTGCTCCGGCCCAAGCTCATTGCTGAGTTGGCGGATGGCTTCGAGGAACGGCAGGCTTTCGATATCGCCCACGGTGCCGCCGATCTCGATCAGCGCGAAATCGGCCGGCTTGCCGTCGGGCCCCTCCATGTGGCCGGTGATGACGTCCTTGATGGCGTCCGTGATGTGCGGGATCACCTGCACGGTGGCGCCGAGGAAATCGCCCCGGCGCTCCTTGGCAATCACGTCGGAGTAGATGCGCCCGGTGGTGGCGTTGTCGGCCTTGGTGGCGTGCACGCCGGTGAAGCGCTCGTAGTGCCCAAGGTCGAGGTCGGTTTCCGCCCCGTCATCGGTGACGAATACCTCGCCGTGCTGGAGCGGGGACATCGTGCCGGGATCGACGTTGAGGTAGGGGTCGAGCTTGCGCAGGCGCACGGTGTAGCCGCGCGCTTGGAGCAGCGCGCCCAGTGCCGCCGAGGCAATGCCCTTGCCGAGAGAGGAAACCACGCCGCCTGTGATGAATACAAATCGCGTCATGGGCGGACACCATACGCCAACGACCGAGTCGCGGGAAACCCGTGGGCCATGCTTCACTTCCTAGGGGAGGCCTGCGCCGGACGCACAGCGCCCGGCCGGGACTTGAATCAGTCAGCCGAGACGGCGGCCTAGCGGGTCGGGACGGAGGGGCCGGCGGGCGCCAGCGGGGCGACAGGGGCGGACGAGGCCGGGGTTTCCAGCAGCGAGCGATTGGCGCCCACCGTGCCGCGGTTCATCAGCGCCAGCGACAGCGACAGGGCGAAGAACAGGGTGCCGAGGATCGCGGTGGTGCGGGTCAGCAGGTTGGCGGTGCCGCGCCCGCCCATGAGCGAACCCATGCCCTGGGAGCTGCCGATGCCGAGTCCGCCGCCCTCGCTGCGCTGGATCAGCACGATACCGATCAGGGCGATGGTCACGAACAGGTGGATAATCAGCAGAACGGTGGTCATCGGGCTCCCCGGGGGATCAAGCTGCGGCCTTCTACAGGCATGGCGGCGGATTGCAAAGCCGCCACGCCGCTCCCCCCGGGCAAATCAGGCCCGCGCGGCCCGCGCGATCCCGAGGAAATCCTCCGCGTTGAGGCTCGCACCGCCCACCAGGGCACCGCCGACATCCGGCAGGCCCATCAAGGCGGCCGCGTTGGAGGGCTTCACCGAACCGCCGTAGAGGATGCGCAGGCCCGAACCGGCCGGCCCGAGGCGGGCCGCCAGGACGCCGCGGATGAAGGCGTGCATGTCGGCCACATCGGCCTCAGTGGGCGTCCGCCCGGTGCCGATCGCCCACACCGGCTCATAGGCCACCACGCCGGCGAATCCATCGGGCAGGCTGCCGGCAAGCTGGGCGCCCACCACGGCGTTCTGCCGCCCGGCGACGCGGTCGGCCTCGGTTTCTCCGACGCACACGATCGGCGTCAGCCCGGCGGCAATGGCGGCGAGAGTCTTGGCCTGCACCACGGCATCGCTCTCGCCATGATCGGCGCGGCGCTCCGAGTGGCCAAGGATGACATGGCTGGCCCCGGCATCGCGCAGCATCGCGGCCGAAATATCGCCGGTATGGGCCCCCGAGGCCTTGGCATGGCAGTCCTGCCCGCCAACCGCGATGCCGGAACCCGCCAGGATATCGGCCACCCGCGCGATGAGTGTCGCCGGCGGACACACCAACAGGTCGCAGCCGAGGCCCTCGGCCCCGTGCCGCAACGGGCCGGCGATACCCGCCGCCTGCTCGGTCAATCCGTTCATTTTCCAGTTGCCGGCAATCAATTGGCGCATCACGGCCTCCCCAGGGAACGCCGCGCCTCTATCCGAATCCGTCTCCCCTGGCAAACCACGGGCAGCCAACCTATGTTGCGGCGCGTTTGCCACGGGATTTATCGATGCTCTCCAGTTTCCGCCGTCATCTCGACTCTTGGGTCGCCAAGCTCTTCTTCGCCCTGCTCGTGGGCGTTTTCGTCCTGTGGGGCGTGGGCGACGTGATCAAGAACATCGGCATCGATACCTCGGTGGCCACCGTCGCCGGCACCAAGATCGAGTTGCCCGAGGTGCAGGACGCCTATCGCCGCCAGCTTCAGCAGACCACGCAGATGTTCGGCGGCAAGATCGATCCCACCCCGGAGATGCGCAAGGCGATCGCCGGCCAGGCGCTCGAACAGGTGATCACCCGCACCGCGATGACCATCGCGGTGGACAAGCTCGGCATCGCGGTGCCCGACGAGGCGCTGCGCCAGGCGATTTTCGCCATGCCGGTGTTCCAGGGCCAGGGCGGCAAGTTCGACAAGAACGCCTTCGCCATCGTGCTGCGCAACAACAACCTCACCGAGCCGATGTTCCTCGGGATGATGCGCACCGATGTCGCCAACCGTCAGGTGGTGGACCAGGTGCGCGCCGGTGCCATGAGCCCCGATATCCTCACGCGCGAGGTCTTCGCCTTCCAGCAGGAAAAACGCGTCGCCGAGGTGGTGGACCTTCCCTTCGCCGCCGCTCCGCAGCCCGAGGCGCCCACCGACGCGCAGTTGCAGCGCTTCTATGACAACCACCTGCCGCAGTATTCCCGCCCGGAATACCGCCGGGTGAAGATCATCGTGCTGTCGCCCGACATCATCGCGCGTGATGTGGCGGTCACCGAGGAGGACGTCGCGCAGGCCTATGCACAGAACGCCGCAGCCTTCCGCCAGCCCGAGCGGCGCAGCGTGCAGGTGCTGCTCGCCAATGACGAGGCGGAGGCCAACCGCCTCGCCGAGAAATGGCGCGGCGGGGCGGACTGGGCGGAAATGCAGAAGGAAAACAGCTCGGCCGTTGAGCTGCCTAACGCCACCCCGGCCGAAATCCCCTCCCCCGAACTCGCCGCCGCCGTGTTCGCGGCCGTGCCCGCCGTGGTGGGCAACCCGGTGAAGAGCGAGCTTGGCTGGCACGTGCTGAAGGTGACCGCGATCAGCCCCGGCGTTTCGAAAACCCTGGCCGACGTGCATGACGAACTGCGCGCCCGCATCGCCGCCGACAAGGCCGCCGACCTGATTTTCGAACGCTCCGCCAAGATCGAGGACATGCTGGCCGGTGGCGTGGCGCTCGATGACCTGCCGGGCGATTTCGGCATCGCCGCGGTATCCGGCACGCTCGACGCCGGCGGCCTGACGCCCGATGGCGTGGCGGCCCCCATCCCGGGCAGCGACGCCATGCGCCGCGCCATCCTCGGGGCCGCCTTCAGCCAGCGCAAGGAACAGCCACCGCACCTCACCGAGGGGCCGCGCGAGGCCAGCGGACAGGGCTACTTCGCTGTCTCCATCGAGGACGTGACGCCTCCCGCGCCGCGCCCGTTCGCCGAGGTGGCCGAGGCGGTGCACACCGACTGGACGCAGGATGCCCTGCGCCACGCCCAGGAGACCGTCGCCGCCGGCATTCTCGCCGCGGTGAAATCCGGCACCCCGCTCGCCAACGCCGCCATCGGCCTCACCCCGCACCACCTAGCCCCGGCCAGCCGCGCCGGCGGCGGCGAGGGCGTGCCGCCGCAACTCGTCGAGCCGCTGTTCCACCTCAAGCCCGGCGAACCCACCATGATCGAGACCACCGACGGCTTCACCGTCGCGGTGCTCGCCGAGATCCAGGGCGCGGATGCCGCCACCGAGGCGGCCGAATACGGCAAGGTGCGCGAGCAGCTCGCCGAGGCGGTTTCCAACGATATCCAGGCCCTGCTGACCGTGGCATTGCGCAAGCGGGCCAATCCCCAGGTCAACACCGCCGTGTTCAACAGCATCGCCCAGAGCGAATAAGCGGGTCCCTATGGCCACCTCTCCCCCTGACTTCGCCGAGTTCCGCGCCGACTACGAAGCCGGGCGCGGCAAGCTGCTCTGGACCCGCGGCGTGGCGGACCTGGAAACCCCGGTCGCCGCTTTTCTCAAGCTCGCGCACGGCAAGCCGAACACCTTCCTGCTCGAAAGCGTGGAGGGCGGCGCGAGCCGTGGCCGCTACTCCATCATCGGCCTCGAACCCGACCTGATCTGGCGCTGCCAGGGCGGCACGGCGGCGCTGAACCGCGATGCCCAGGCGGCCCCCTACGCCTTCGTGCCGGACGATCGCCCGGCGCTGGAAAGCCTGCGCGCCCTGGTGGCCGAATGCCGGCTCGATGTGCCGGAGGGCCTGCCGCCGATGTGCGGCGGGCTGGTCGGCTACCTCGGCTACGACATGGTGCGCCTGATGGAGCGCCTGCCCGACAACAACCCCGACGTGATCGGCGTGCCCGAGGCGCTGCTCGGCCGGCCGACATTGTGGGCGATCTTCGACAACGTGACGGACCTGTTGACGCTGGCGGCCCCGGTGTACCCGCGCGCCGGGGTGTCCGCTGCCGCCGCCTGGGAACTCGGCCGCGCCAGGCTTGATGCCGCCGAGGCCGCCCTCACTCGCCCGGTGCCGCTCGCCGCCCCGCCCGTCGCGCTGCCGCCGCTGGAGGAGCCGCGCTCCAATTTCAGCGCCGAGGGCTACCAGGCCGGCGTCAACCGCGCCAAGGACTACATCGCCGCCGGCGACGCCTTCCAGATCGTGCTGAGCCAGCGATTCGCGGTGCCGTTCGCGCTGCCGCCGCTGTCGCTCTATCGGGCGCTGCGGCGGATCAGCCCGGCGCCGTTCATGTTCTTCCTCGATTTCGGCGGCTTCAGCGTCATCGGCTCCAGCCCGGAAATCCTGGTCCGCCTGCGCGATAACACCGTCACCATCCGCCCCCTCGCCGGCACCCGCCGCCGCGGCACCACCCACGAGGAAGACCAGGCGCTCGAAGCCGAGTTGCTGGCCGATCCCAAGGAACGCGCCGAACACCTCATGCTGCTCGATCTCGGGCGCAACGATGTCGGCCGCGTCGCCGAAATCGGCAGCGTGCGCGTCACCGAGAGCTTCGGCATCGAGCGGTTCAGCCACGTGATGCACATCATGTCCGACGTGCAGGGCAAGCTGCGCCCGGGGCTGGATGCCATCGACGCGCTGGCGGCAGGCTTCCCGGCCGGCACGCTGTCCGGCGCGCCCAAGGTGCGGGCGATGGAAATCATCGACGAGCTGGAGCCCTCGCGCCGTGCCATCTACGGCGGTTGCGTGGGCTATTTCGCCGCCGATGGCACCATGGATAGCTGCATCACGCTGCGCACCGCCGTTGTGAAGGACGGCACGATGTACGTGCAGGCCGGCGCCGGTGTGGTCGCCGACTCTGACCCGGCGGCCGAACACGAGGAGTGCCGCGCCAAGGCACGCGCGCTGTTCCGTGCTGCCGAGGAGGCCGTGCGCTTCGCCGCCGGCAAGGGCGTCTAGCCTCCGGTCGGCACCCAGAACACCAGTTCGGCCTCGCCCGGAAACGCCGGGTGGTCGAAGCTGCGCTCCAGCACGCCGCCACAGCCCTCGATCACCCGGCGCGAGATGGCGTTGTTGTCGGAGCAGTTCACCATCACACGCGCCATCCCCTTGGCGCGCGCCTCGGCCAGCGTCAGGCGCAGCGCCGCACCCGCATAGCCGCGCCGGCGCTTCCACGGCACCACCGCGTAACCGATGTGGCCGAGCACATAGTCCGGCAATTCCTCGGTGCCCTCCTGCCAGCGAAAGCCGATCGAGCCGCAGAAATCGCCGTCGAATATCCAGCGCCGGATCGAGGGCAGCTTGGGCACCTTGCGGCCGTCCCACAACGTGATGGTGCCGCTGTTGGACACCAGGCCGGCGAGGAATGCGTCCGGGTCGGCACGCAACGCGGCCAATTGCTCGGCGCTGACATCACGCGTGTTGTCGGGCGACCAGCCTTGCGCCAGGGCGGCGGCGTACTGGTCGAGCAGGTCAGGTCCGGGAGGCACTAGGGTCACGGTCATGTCCGAACGATGCCGCAGCCCGGACCGGTTTGCCAACCCCGGCCGGGCTAGTCCAGCAATGCCGCCCGCAGCGCATCACGCCGCGCCTGGGTCAGCCCGACGCGCTGTTCGAGGTAGATATCCAGTGTGCCATGCGCGCCCAGTGCCGCGGCGAACCCGGCATCGAGGAAACTCGGATGCACGCTCGTCAGCACCTCGCCCGCCACCGAGGACAGGGTCTTGCGGATTTCCGCCCCGCCGCGCCACAGCCGGTTGGTGGCAAGGTAGTCCTCCTGCACAGTTGCCTTGTCCACGCCGAGGGCCGCCAGGATCAGCGCCGCGCCGAAGCCGGTGCGATCCTTGCCGGCGGTGCAATGGAACAGCAGCGCCGGCGCATCGGGCTCCAGCAGCAGGTCGAACATCTGGGCGTAGCGATGGTTCCAGGTCAGCGCGTAGCTGGCATAGGCCTGGCACATCAGCCCCATGATGGCCGGCCGCGCCGCCTCGCCCTGTTCGGCGAGATCGCGCAGCGAGGCGCCAAGCGAGGGATCGATCGACAAATCATGAATCCGCACCCCGCCCAGCCGCGTCGGCGCCGCTTCCTGCTCTCCGGCGCCACGCAAATCCACCACCCGGCCCACGCCGGCCGCACGCAGCAGTGCCGCATCCGACTCGGTGAGGTCCGACAGGCGGGCCGAGCGGAACACCCGGCCGAACTTCACCCGCGCGCCGTCCTTGGTGCGGTAGCCGCCGAGGTCGCGCACGTTGGAGGCCCCCTCGAGGGCGATGGTGCGGGGCAGAACAGGGGTATCGGTCAAGCGGTCTCTCCGTTGTCGAATTCAAAGCGGTAGCCCGCCCCCTTGCGACGCACCCAGCCGAGATGGGGGGCGCCGAAATGGGCCGGGAACACGCGGGCGTTGCAGTCCGCACAATGCTCCAACATGCGCCGGCGCGACACCTCCGCCTCGCGCGGATCGGTGCAGAACCGGCTGGACCACTCCGGGCGATAGACCTGGATCGGATGGTGCATCACGTCGCCGATGAATACCCCCTCGTCGCCACCATCGAGCAGACGGAAAATCACATGGCCGGGGGCATGGCCGGGCGCCGGCTCGATGATCAGGTTGTCCCCGAGGCGATCCATCATCTCGACTAGGTGCGCCTGGCCCGACTCGATCACCGGCGCCACGCTGTCCTCGAACACGCCGGCATTGGTGGCGGGCAGCGCGGTGTTCAGCTTGGGGTCCCAGTATTCGCGCTCAACGCGGGAGAACACGTATTTCGCATTGGGAAACGTCGGCACCCAGCGCCCGTCCACCAACCTGGTGTTCCAGCCGACATGGTCGACATGCAGGTGGGTACACATCACGTAGTCCACCTCCTCAGGCGCCACGCCCGCCGCCTTGAGGCGATCGAGATACGGCGTATCCAGCATGTTGAACCGCTCGAACGCCGGGCGCGGCTTGTGGTTGCCGACGCAGGTATCCACCACGATGGTATGGTGCTTGGTGCGGATCACCCAGGAATGGATGGAACTCATCATCTTGCCCGACGCGATGTCATAGTAGTTGGGCGCGATCCAGTCGGCGTGCTCCTTGAGCACCGCGGGGTCCCAGTCCGGCAGCAGCATTTCGGGCGCGAAGCCGGGGCCGGCGCGCTCCTCGATGCGGGTTACCGTGGTCGATCCGATCCGCCGTGTGGTCATGGCTTGCCCCCCTGGTTCCTCGCGCCGAGACAACAGGAGAACCGCCGGTTGCGCAATGGTCCAACCCGCCCCGCGTGACGCACGCCCTTGCCACCGGCGGACTTTACCGCGATAGTGCATAAGAACAAAGAATGAACACCATGCATCTCGGATATGTCATTGCCTATGTGCCGGATATTGCCGCCACCGTCGCGTTCTACGAGGCAGCATTCGGGCTGGCGCGACGCTTCGTGCATGAAAGCGGCACCTACGCCGAGATGGAAACCGGCGCCACCGCGCTCGCCTTCGTCGAGGAGGGTTTCGCCGCCGCCAGCGGCCACGGCTTCCGCCAGAATCGCCCAGATACCCCCGCCGCCGGCATCGAGATCGCGCTCGTCACCGATGACGTCACCGCTGCCTATGCCACCGCGCTGGCAGCCGGCGCCGAGGCGGTGCATGCGCCAGAGCAGAAGCCGTGGGGACAGACGGTGTCCTACGTGCGGGACCTCAACGGCATCCTGGTCGAACTCTGCTCGCCCGTTTCAGGCTGAGACGGCCACCCGAACGCGCCAGTCATCGAGCACGGCACGCAGCGTATCCGCCCAGGGGATCACCGGCGCCCATCCGAGCAGCGCCCGTGCCGCACCGGCATCCCCGCAGGCCAATGGAATATCGGACGGCCGCAGCCGCGCGGGATCGATGGTGATGTCCGCCCGCACCTCGGCGATCGTCAGCAGATCGGCCAGCACATCCCCAACGCGTCGCGGCTGCCCGGACGCGATATTGAAAATGGTCCCCGGCACCACGTCCGCGGCCCGCGCGAGGCACGCCGAATAGGCCGCGCAGACGTCACGCACGTCGAGAAAGTCCCGCAGCGCGTCAAGATTGCCCACCTGGAGCACCGGCGGCTGTGCCCCCGCCGCGATCCGCGCCACCTGGGCAGCGAACGCCGGCACCACGAACGCCGCGGTCTGCCCGGCACCGGTGTGGTTGAACGGGCGGACCCGGATCACCCGCAGCCCCTCCCCGGCCATGGCACCCAGCGCGAGATCGGCAGCGGCCTTGGTGGCGGCATAGGTGTTCATCGGCGCCGCCGCCGCGCTTTCGTCAAGCGGCCGGCCGGCATTGAAGGACCGGCCATAGATTTCCGCCGAGGATGCAAATACCAGCACGCAGTCCGGCACCGTCTCGCGCAATGCCTCGGCGAGCGCCAGCGTGCCGAGCACGTTGACCTTCCACGCCAATTCCGGATCGCGCCGCGCATCACCGATGGCCGAAATCGCCGCCAAATGGATGCACGCATCCGGCCGCGTCTCGCGCACCACCGCCCGCACCGCCGCGCGATCCGTGATATCGAGACGGACATGGCCTTCGCCGCACAACACGAGTTCGGTCGCCGGAAAATCCGCCCGCAGCCGCGGGATCAAGTGGCCGGCGACAAACCCCGAGGCGCCGGTCAGCAGGATGCGGCGCGGAGTCATCAGCCGGCCCGGGCCGCTCCGACCGGTCCAGACTTGGCCAATCCGGCCTCGCTCGGCAGGCTTTGGGTGGCGCGGCCACGATGGCGGGCGAGATCGGCCTCCACCATTTCCGCCACCATTTCCTCCAGCGTGCAGGACGGCGCCCAGTCGAGCGTGGTGCGCGCCTTGGTGGCGTCGCCGAGCAGCACGTCCACCTCGGCGGGGCGCATCAGGTCGGAGCTGGTTTTCACGAATTCGCGCCATTCGAGCCCGGCGTAGCCGAACGCCATGGCGCAAAAATCGCGGATCGAGGTGGTGCGGCCGGTGGCAATCACGTAGTCGTCCGGCTTCTCCTGGCGCATCATCAGCGCCATGGCGCGCACATAGTCCCGCGCATGCCCCCAATCCCGCGTGGCATCGAGGTTGCCCAGCTTGAGTTCGCGGGCCAGCCCAAGCTTGATCCGCGCCACCCCGTCGGTCACCTTGCGGGTGACGAACTCGATGCCGCGCAGCGGGCTCTCATGGTTGAACAGGATGCCCGACGAGGCATGCAGGCCGAAGCTCTCCCGGTAGTTCACCGTCATCCAATGGGCATAGAGTTTGGCCGCCGCATAGGGGCTGCGCGGATAGAACGGCGTGCGTTCGCTCTGCACCTTCTCCTGGATCAGCCCGAACATCTCGGAGGACGAGGCCTGGTAGAACCGCGCCGTCGGGTGCACCAGGCGGACGGCCTCGAGCACGTTCACCGCGCCGAGCCCGGTGATATTCCCGGTCAGCAGCGGCTGCTGCCAGCTGGCATGCACGAAGCTCTGTGCCGCGAGATTGTAGACCTCATCCGGCTTCACGTCGGACATCACGCGGATGATGCTGGCAAGATCCGACAGGTCGCCGTCGATCAACCGGACGTCATCGATCACGCCAAGCCAGCGCAGCCGCTCGCCGATCACCTCGGCCGAGGCGGAACGCCGCAGCAGCCCGTAGACCTCGTAGCCCTCGCGCAGCAGGAATTGCGCCAGATAAGCGCCGTCCTGGCCAGTGATGCCGGTGATAAGGGCTTTGCGCATGATCGCGTGGTGCCTCCGTGGAATAATGGGTCGTCGGGCCTGCGCGATGTAGACGACAGGTGCCGCGCCGTCCATCGGTGACGACCGATCGCGGCACGGCGCGGATTGTATCGCACGCGAAGGATTTCGCGAACGTATACCTGCGGGTGCCCCGAACAGCGGGATATTTGGGCTAGACGGACGGATCGGCGCGGCTATTCCAGCAAATCCGCGCGCGCAGAAATATTTGGCAAACCTGCGCCGATCGCTTGCCACCCACCCCCTTGTAACGCATCGTCGGCCATCAAAATCCAACCCGAACGGTTGTGCAGG
>CAIMWH010000270.1 GCA_903845065.1 uncultured Rhodospirillales bacterium
ACCTCGGTCTCCTTGCAGGTGATGAACTCCAGCAACACCGGCACCCCGTTCTTGGTCTGCTCGATGCCGCGCTTGATCGCCGGGATGATATCTTCCGGGCGGGTGACGCGCTCGCCGTAGCCGCCGAAGGCACGGGCCATCGCGGCGTAGTCGCCCGAGATATCGGTGGTGCGGTATTTCTCGGTCGACAGCGCCATGATCTTAAGTTCGATGGCCATCGAGAAGTTGTTCAACAGGATGGACATGATGGGGATGCGCTCGCGCACCGCGGTTTCGAAGTCCATCCCGGTGAAGCCGATGGCGGCATCGCCCCAGACGTTGATGCACAGCTTGTCCGGGTGGGCCAGCTTGGCCCCCATGGCGAGGCCGAGGCCGTAGCCGAGCTGCGTCGTCTTGCCCCAGCCGATGTAGGACAGCGGGGTGATGGAGTTCCAGAACGGCGAAAGCTGGTCACGCGGGCTGCCGGCATCGTGGGTGATGATGGTGTTGGGCACATCGACAGTGTGTTGCAGGTCCCACAACACGCGGTAGGGGTTCAGCGGGGTGTCGTTGCTGGTCAGCTTGGGCAGCCACTTCTCCATCCAGCCCTTGCGGATGGTGGCGATCTCGGTGGTGATGGCCGTGGCGTCACGGTTGGCGGTGACGGTTTTGCGGATCTCGGCGATCAGGGCGTCAAGCGTAAGGGCGGCATCGCCGACGAGGCCGACCTTGGCGATCACATCCTTGTTGAGGTGGTTGGGATCGAGGGTGGAGTGGATGATGGCCTTGCCGCCGGGGATCTTGGCGGCGAAGGAGCTTTCGGTGAACGAGCAGCCGAGGCCGAAAATCACGTCCGCCCGGTCAAGGAACTGCGGCACCATGCGCGACATCGCAACGCCAGCGGCGCCGATGGAGAGGGGGTGGTTTTCCGGGAAGGCCGATTTGCCGGACAGGCTGGTCATCACCGGCAGCGCCAGCAGTTCCGCGAGTTCCTTCACCTGCGGCCAGGCCTGGGCGTAGTGGACGCCCTGGCCGACGTAGAACACCGGGTGCTTGGCGCCGACCAGCAGGGCGGCCGCTTTTTTCACATCGGCGGGGTCGGGCCCGTAGCGGGTGTTGAACACCGGCTCGTATTCGAAGGGCTCCGGCACTTCCTCGTTGAACATGTCCCCGGGGATTTCCACTACCACCGGGCCGCCGCGGCCGTTGCGCAGGCGGGTGAAGGCGCGGCGCATGATGTTGGACACTTCGGCGGCGAGCATGATCGGCTCGGTCGACTTGGTGATGGATTTCAAGCTGATGGTGGAATTGAAGTTGGGATCGATATGGGCGATGCGGCGGGCATAGCCCATTGGCAGCACCAGGACGGGGACCGATTCGCCGAAGCACTGGGCGATGCCGCCGATGGCGTTCTCGGCGCCGGGGCCGTGCTGCATGGCGAACACGCCGATGTTCTTGCCCGAGGAGAGGCGGGAAATCGCGTCGGCCATGTGGATGCCGATACGTTCCTGCCGGCAGATCACCGGGCGGATATCCTTTTCGGCGGCGTGCTCGATCATGTGATTGACCGGATAGGCGGTGAGGATCTCAACCCCCTCCCGCCTGAGGATTTCCGCGATTGCCTGGCCGACTTTCATGTCGCTCTCCCGCTGCACGTTTCTGGACTGATCGAAGCCTAGGCGCGGGGCGGGAGGCTGGCAACCGGGGGGTAGGTCAGGTTTTGGCGGCCTGGAAGGCATTGATGCCGAGGGCTTCGCGCCAGTCCGCGGTGTCGTCGGCCTTGGTGTCCTCCAAGGGAATGCCGGTGGCGTCGGCGATGCGGGTGATGCCGTTGAAGCCGGCGATCACCGCGGCGGCGTCGATCATCGCGGCCTCGCCGAGGACGGCCAGCACGGCAGCGCGGGCGGGGGCGATGCGGGCGGAATCGAAGGACAACGCGGCGTCGGCGAAGGGCAGCAGCACGTCGGCGTGGGGCACGCCGCTGCCTTGGCCGGTCATGACACCTTCGAGGGAGTAGTTGTGGTCAGCGTGGTGGCCGCTCGCACGGAGCAGGTCGAGGTGGCTGACGGTTCAATACTCACATTGGTTGAGGGCGGCGACGCGGGCGGCCAGCATTTCAAGCTGGGCGTGGCTGATGGCGCGGTATTCGGTTTCGAACACCCGCATTTGCGGGCCGGTCATGTACATCGGCTCGAAACAGTCCCACCAGTGGATCATGCTGTGGGGGACCAGGCTGAGGGCGAGGTGGATATTGGCGCCGCGGCGTTCGCGCGGGCCGGGGTGTTCGCGGAACAGGTCGGGCTCGTCGGCGGTCACGTCCTCCGGGCGCAGCGTGGCGGTCCAGCCGGGGCCGGGGCGGGCGCCGCTCGGGCGATGGCGGGAGGGAGAGCCGGGGAGGGGCGTGGGGAGGGGCTGGGGGGGCAGGCCGGCGGCGGAGCGGTAGGTGTCGATGGCCACGGTGACCACCACGACGGAGACCAGTTCGATGTAGCGGGCGTCCCCGCCGGTGCTGACGCCGTTGAACCAGGTCTGGCCGAGGCGGCCGCTGTCGGTGTGGATGCGGTGAATGGCTTCGACGTCGGCGGCATCGAGGGCGCCGAGGCTGGCGTGGGTGCCGGGGACCGACAGTGGCGCGAGGGCGGCCTTGCGGGCGGCGCAATGTGGGCAGTCGAGCGCATGGCGCGTTTCGGCGGCGATGGCGACGCGTTCGGCCCCGGTGAGCCAGGTGCCGGGCGCGGCCACTCGGTGCCAGGCCTGTTGCTGCGATAGTTCGAGTTCGGCGCGCATCGATGGGTCCTCTCGCGGCAAGCCTAGCCTGGCGCGGAAGGCCTGAACAGGGCATTCGGCAGCACAATTGCGGCAGCGACCACCTGCAACAGGGCGCACAGGAGCATCACCGGGGCGTAGCCGCCGGCGATGTCATGCACCAGGCCGGCCAGGGCGGGGGCGAAGGCGTAGGCGACCTGGCCCACCGCGGTGCTCAGCCCGACCACCGGGCCGAACCGCGCGGCGGCGAACTCGCGCTGCACGATGAGCGAGGGCAGGGTGATCACGTTACCGACCGAGAGGCCGAAGCAGATGCAACCTGCCACCTGCGCCCAGGGCTGGCCGGGGAGGGCGAACATCAGCAGCACGGCGGCGGCCTGCGAGGCAAAGCTGATCGCGGCGACCCAGCGCAGGTTCAGCCGGTCGATCACCCCGCCGGCGGCCACCCGGCCGATCATCGCCATCAGGCTGACCAGCGCCACGCCGAGCCCGGCGCCGGAGGGGCCGAGGCGGGGCAGCAGCAGGGCCACGAGGTGGACGAGCAGCGCCACCTGGGCCATCAGCCCGAGGGAGAACGGCAGGGCGATGTGCCAGAAGCGCGGGTCCCGCAGCAGGCCCTTGTCGTTGGCCGGACCGCGTGGCGCGGTGCCGCCGTCGCGCTGGGGCCGGGCCAGTCCCCAGGTCAGCAGCGGCACCAGGATCACCAGCAGGGCGACTGCCACCAAGGGCACCGCCTGGGCCAACCCTATTTCATGCTGGAAGGCCACCAGCAGCGGCGCCACGGTGAAGCCGCTGGCGCTAGCGCCGTTGAGGGCGAGGCTGATGGCGAGGCCGCGTTTGCGGTCGAACCACAGCGCCAGGGTGGTGGCAATCGCGGTGGTGCTGGTGCACGCCCATCCGGCCGCCATCATGGCGGCGCCGGCGAACATGTGCCATGGGGCCAGTGCGTTGGCGGTGATCGTGGCACCGCCGCCGAGCAGGAGCGCGCCGCCCAGCAGCACCGGCCGTGGCCCCCAGCGCGCCATCAGCCGTGGCGTGAGGGCGATGAGGAAGGCGCCGGAGAGGTAGTAGAAGCTGGTCGCCGAGGCGATCAGGAACGTCGGCCAGCCGCGCGCCGCTTGCAGCCCGGCGAGCAGGACGGACTGGCCGTACAGCCCAAAGCCCCAGCCGTAGATGGCGGCGGCGAAGCACGCCACCACCACCGGCCAGCCGAGCTGCAGTTCCTGTTCGGGGGCGATCCGCATCTACGGGGTTTGCGCCGCCTTGTGGGCGAGCAGACCCATCAGGCGGCGATCGCGCCACGCCTGTCGGTCGGCCTGATCCGCCATCGGCAGGGCTTCGCGGCGTTCGGCATGCAGGCGGGCGATGAGGTCGGGGGTGATCGCCAGCGGCTGGGTTTCCTGCATCACCTCGGTGTAGAGCCCGCCATAGCGGCCGAGGTAGTCGGCCAGGCCGCCGGGCGCGTTGAGGTCGATGGTTTCGAGCGGGCCCATGAAGGACCAGCGCAGGCCGAGGCCGTGCTTGACGGTGGCGTCGACATCCTCGGCCGAGATCACCCCATCCGCCACCAGCCGCATCGCCTCGCTCACCAGCGCGACCTGCAGGCGGTTGAGGACGAAGCCGGCGACCTCGCGGTTGACGGTGGCCGGCACCTGCCCGGCGCGCTGCATCAGGGCGCGGGCGCGGGTGACGACCTCGGGGTCGGTCCACGGCGCCGGGCAGAGTTCCACCACCGGGATGAGGTAGGGCGGGTTGACCGGATGGGCCACCAGGGTGCGGGCGCGGCCGGCGAGCCCGGCGGTGAAGGCGCTGGCGGGGATGCCGCTGGTGGAACTGGCGAGGATCACCTCGGGGGCGGCGAGGCGGTCCATCTCGGCGAACAGGGCGGTTTTCTCGGGGATGCGTTCGGGACCGTTCTCCTGCACGTAGACCACGCCGGTGACGGCCTCGGCGAGGGTGGCGACCGGGGTGATGCGGGCCAACACAACCTCGGGCGCGCCGGCGAGCAGGCCGGCTTCGCGCAGTTCGGGCAGGCGTTCGGCGATGAAGCCGCGGGCGGCCTCAGTGGCGGCGGGCACCACGTCCCAGATTTTCACCGCGAAGCCGGCGCGCGCGAAAACGATGGCCCAGGCGCGCCCTATCAGTCCGGCGCCGACGATGCCGATGGTTTCCATGCAATCCTCCCTGAAAGGGCGCGATCAGACCACCGCCGATGCGCATGGGCAAGCGCGCGCGGCCGCGCGAGGGGCAAGCTTGCGCGGGCGCGCGGCAGACCGCAACTTGGGCGAAAGACAGGAGGGACCAATGCGGATCGCAGTGCTGGACGACTGGCAGGGAATTGCCGAACAGGCCGCCGACTGGGCCTCGCTCGGGGCGGAATGCATGTTCTATCGCGAGGGATTCGGCGGGCCGGACGGCACCCGCGCCGCGCTGGCCGATTTCGACGTGATCGTGGCGATGCGGGAGCGCACCTGGTTCGGCAAGCCGGTGATCGACGGGTTGCCGAAGCTGCGGCTGCTCAGTTTCACCGGCCCGCGCAATGCGGCGGTGGATACCGCGACCTGCACGGCGCGCAATATCGTGGTGTGCAACACGGTCTCGCAGGGCTCCTCCAGCGACACGCCGGAACTGGCGCTGGCGTTGCTGCTGGCCGCGGCGCGGAATATACCCACCGGGGACGCCGAAATGCGGGCCGGGCGGTTCCAGCAGAACGTGAAGCCGGGCATGGGGATGGAGGGCCGCACGCTGGGTATCATCGGCCTCGGGCGGATCGGTGGGCGGATGGCGCGCTATGCGCAGGCGCTGGGGATGCGGGTGCTGGCGTGGAGCCAGAACCTCACCGAGGAACGCGCGACGGAATGCGGCGTGATGCGGGTGGCGAAGGACGTGCTGCTCGCCGAAAGCGACGCGGTGAGCATCCACCTCGTGCTGTCCGCCCGCTCGCGAAACACGCTGGTGGCGGAGGATCTGGCGAAGATGAAGCGCGGCGCCATCCTAGTGAACACCTCGCGTGGGCCGCTGGTCGAGGATGCCGCCCTGGTGGCGGCGGTGCGCTCGGGGCACATCACGGCGGCGCTCGATGTGTTCGACGAGGAGCCGCTGGCGGCCGATCATCCGCTGCGGGGGTTTCCCAACACCGTGCTGTCACCGCATGTGGGCTACGTCACGGCGGACAACATGCGCGGGTTCTTCGTGCAATCCGTCGAGAACATCCGGGCCTGGCATGCCGGTGCGCCGATCCGGGTGGTGAACCCCGAGGTGGTCGGCCGCCAATCCTGACAAGGAACCGGCCTGAAAAAGAAGTCCCCGTCCGGTCATTGACCGGGCGGGGCAAGGGTACAGGGAGGCTTCACGTCTGGGAGGAATGCGCCACCAGGGGTGACGCGCCCGCACAAGGCGGGATCATCGGCGCGGGCACTTCCCACGAGCACCAGCGCCGGCCGTGTGACGAAGTGTTTATGCTGCAACGCACATCAGGACCACTACGCAATGGCCAAACCTGCCATGCCGTCTGCTCATCACGGATACGAGAACGGCGCCAACTCCTTGAGTTGACGCCGTTTTTCGCAAATCCGGCGAATTGGTCAGACGCGCTGGGCGAGCTTGGCCAGCAGGAAGTCCCGGAAGACTGCCACGCGCTTGGAGTTGCGCAGTTCCTCGGGGTAGACGAAGAACACGTCCACCTTGGGCGCCCGCACATCGGTGAGCACACGGACCAAGCCTTCGTCCTCGCCGTGCATGTAGTCGGGCAGGGCGCCGATGCCGACGCCGGTTTTGATCGCCAGCATCATCGCCATCACGCTGTTGACCTCGAGCAGGCCGCGACGCGGCGAGCCCGGGCGCCGGCCCGCATCGGCGAGCCAGTTCATGTCGGGGATCGGCGGGCGGTATTCGCCGAACAGCACCAGGCGGTGGGCGTCGAGATCTTCTACCCGGGCCGGGGCGCCGTGGCGCTTGATGTAGTCGGGCGAGGCGCAGACCTGCCAGTCGATCGCCATAAGATGGCGCTGCACCAGGTCGGGCTGCTTGGGCGGATGCATGCGGATGGCGACGTCGGCTTCGCGCATCGCGAGGTCGAGATCGCCGTCATCGAGCAGGAGTTGCACCTGCACGTCCGGATACTGGTCCAGGAAATCCTTCAGGCGCGGGGCCAGCCACTTGGCGCCGAAGCCCACCGTGGTGGTGATCTTGAGGCGCCCGGCCGGCTTTTCCTTGCTCTCGGTCAGCAGCGCCTCGGTCATCGCCAGTTTGGCGAACACCTCGCGCACCGTCCGGTTCAGGCTTTCCCCCTGCTCGGTGAGGATCAAGCCTCGCGCGTGCCGATGAAACAGCGGCACCTGCAAGGTTTCCTCAAGCGCCGAGATCTGCCGGGATACGGCAGATTGGCTCAGGTTCAACGTGTCGCCGGCATGCGTGAAGCTGCCAGCCTCGGCCACCGCGTGGAAAACGCGTAGCTTGTCCCAGTCCATCACCCCGTCATCCCCCGCCAGGCAGCGCGGGCAGGAACTGCTCCGCCGGCGCCCGGCACTCCCTAGCCTGTGATTGTAGCCGACTCCATTGCATGTTCTGCCAACCATCTCTCAACTTCAAGCGCCGCCATGCAACCCGTTCCGGCTGCGGTGACCGCCTGACGCCATATTTTGTCCTGCACATCGCCCGCGGCGAACACGCCGGAGACCGATGTGCGGGTGGTTCCGGGGGTGGTGATGACGTAGCCCTCGGCATCGCAGGCGACCTGCCCACGGAAGATATCGGTGGTGGGAGTGTGACCGATTGCAATGAAAACGCCATCCACGGGCACCTCCGAAACCGCCCCGGTGATACGGTTTTTCAGGCGCACTCCATTGACGGACAAGGGGTTTTCCGAACCCAGCACCTCGTCCACCACGCTGTCCCAGATCACCCGGATTTTCGGGTTGGCGGCAAGGCGCTGCTGCAGGATCTTCTCCGCGCGGAAGCTGTCGCGGCGGTGGATGATGGTCACGCTGGCGGCGTGATGGGTGAGGTAGAGCGCCTCCTCGACGGCGGTATTGCCGCCGCCGATCACGGCCACGTTTTTTCCACGAAAGAAAAATCCGTCGCAGGTTGCGCAGGCCGAAACGCCGAATCCCTGGAAACGACGCTCCGAATCGAGGCCGAGCCAGCGCGCCTGGGCGCCGGTGGCGATGATCACCGAGTCGGCGAGGTAGGTATCGCCGGAGTCACCGGTGCAGCGGAACGGGCGGACGGAGAAATCCACCGCCGTGATGAGATCGTCCATCATGGTGGTGCCGACATGGGTGGCCTGGGCCGCCATCTGTTCCATTAGCCACGGGCCCTGCACCGCCTCGGCGAAGCCCGGATAGTTCTCCACTTCGGTGGTGATGGTCAGTTGCCCGCCTGGCTGCATGCCGGCGACGAGCATCGGGGAGAGGGCCGCGCGGGCGGCATAGATGGCGGCGGTGTAGCCGGCGGGGCCGGCGCCGATGATCAGGACACGGGTGCGATGGGTGGTGGGCATCTGGGATTCCGATGGTTTGCGGGCCGCACCATACCGGCCGCCGCGCAAGCAGGACAAGAAACCGGCATGCCGTGGCCTTGCGGAGTGCGGGCGGTAATAATATTTCATGGGGTAACGACGAACCGAAACTTGCGATCATCGTTCGTTGCCGCCGCCTCCAGCATGAAGCACGCCGCATGAAGCTCCAATCCCCCGACACTCCCGCCGGTCCCAACGGGCTGGATGCCATCGACCGCCGCATCCTGGCCGAACTCCAGGCCGATGGCAGGATGACCAACGTCGAGCTGGCGCGCCGCGCCGGCATCTCGGCGCCGCCATGCCTGCGCCGGGTGCGCCGGCTGGAGGAGGCCGGGCTGATCCGTGGCTACCACGCCGATACCGATCCGCAGCTGCTGGGGTGGGAGATAACGTTTTTCGCCATCGTCGGGTTGGAGAGCCAGAAGGAGGTGGTGTTGACCGCCTTCGAGGGGCTGGTCGCCGGGTGGCCAGAGGTGCGCGAGTGCCACATGATCCGGGGCGGCAGTGACTTCCTCATCAAGCTGGTGGCGCGGGACACGGCGCATGAGAACCAGCTCACCACGCGGCTCACCGGGGCGCCGAACGTGGCACGGGTGCAGACGCTGCAAACTATCCGCACCAGCCGCAGCCTGGCCGGCGTGCCGCTCTGACGCTGATGCCGCGCTGGGCCTGGGCCGCGCTGGCGACCTTGACGGCGGCCCGGCTGGCGATCGCGGCGGTGATGCCGCTGGCACCGGACGAGGCGTACTACTGGGTGTGGTCGCGCGCGCTGGCGCCAGGCTACCTCGATCATCCGCCGATGGTGGCGCTGTGGATCTGGCTCGGCACGGCGGTGGCCGGCGATGGCGCGCTTGGGGTGCGGCTGCTGGCCCCGCTTTCGGCGGCACTCGGCAGCGTGCTGCTGGTGCGCGCGGGGGAGGATTTGCTGCCGGGGCGCGGCGCCGGGGTGATCGCGGCGGCACTGCTCAACGCCACGCTGCTGTTCGGCGTCGGCGCGGTGACGATGACGCCCGATACGCCGGTGTTGTTTTTTTGGACGGCGGCGTTGTTCGCGCTGGCCCGCCTGGTGGCGACCGGGGACGGGCGCTGGTGGCTGGCGGCGGGACTGGCAATCGGGCTGAGCCTGGCGAGCAAGTATACCGGGTTCCTGCTGGCCGGCGGGGTGGGGCTGTGGGTGATCGCGGTGCCGGCGATGCGGCCGTGGTTGCGGCGGCCGGCGCCGTGGCTGGGCGGGTTGATCGCGCTCGGGGTGTTCGCGCCGGTGCTGTGGTGGAACGCCTGCCACGGCTGGGCGAGCTTTGCCAAGCAGGGTGGGCGGGCAGGGGTGTTCGATTTCGCGCGGGCTCCGCAGTACCTCGGCGAGTTGTTGGGCGGGCAGGCGGGGCTGGCGACGCCGCTGGTGTTTGTGCTGTGCGTGGCCGGCTGCGTGCATGCGGTGCGCCGGGCCGCCTCGCGTCCGGCGGGGTGGAGCCTGCTGGTGGCGCTTTCGGTGCTACCGATGCTGGTGTTCATCGAGCATGCGTTCGGGGACCGGGTGCAGGCGAACTGGCCCGCCATCGTCTATCCCGCCGCCAGCATCGCCGCCGCCGGGCTCTCAGCGGGGTGGCTGCGCTGGGTGAAACCGGCGGTCGGGCTCGGGCTGGTGCTGACGGCGATCGCCTGGACCCAGGCCGCCTTCGCCCCGCTGGCGTTGCCGATGCGGCTTGATCCCACGCTGCTGCGGCTTGGCGGGTGGGAGGCGTTGGCCGCCGAGATCGCCGCCCGGCCGGATGTGGGGTTTGTCGCCTCCGACAACTATGGCCATGCGGCGCTGCTCGCGCGACTGCTGCCGCCCGGGGTGCCGGTCTATGGCATCGAGGAGCGCTGGCGGCTGTTCGGCCTGCCGGATGCCGCGCCGGCCATTGCCGGACGGTCCGGGCTGCTGATCCGCTCGGCCCGGCGCGATGATGCGCCCGATCCAGCCGACTGGTCGGAAATAGTGCGACTCGGGACCCTCGATCGTACCCGCAACGGGATGACGGCCGAGACTTTCCGGCTGTATCGTGTCACCGGGCAAACCCACCCAGGCGCCACGCCGATTGTCGTGCTGCCCCGGCCACGCTGAGGAGACCGACGTGCAACTGCCAACCCATGACGACGTTCAGGCCGCCCGCGCCCGTATTTCGGACCACATCGTGCGCACCCCGATGCTGCGCCATCGCGTGCTGGATGACCTTGCCGGCGGCATCGTGCTGGTGAAGCCCGAGCCGTTGCAGCGCACCGGCAGCTTCAAGCTGCGCGGCGCCACCAATGCCATTCTGCGCCTGAGCGAGGCCGAGCGCCGCGCCGGGGTGGTGACGCATTCCTCGGGCAATCACGGCCAGGCCACCGCCTGCGCGGCGGCGAGCGTGGGTGCCCATGCCACCATCTTCATGCCGGACGATGCACCCCGCATCAAAGTGGAGAGCACCCGTGGCTGGGGCGCCGATATCGTCCACTACAACCGCCACAACGATGACCGCGAGGCGATCACCCGCGCCCATGCCGAGCGCACCGGTGCCATCCTGGTGCCGCCGTTCGACCATGCCGACGTGATCGCCGGGCAGGGCACCCTGGCGTTGGAACTGGTGGAGGACGCGGCGGCGGCCGGCTTCACCATGGATGCCATGCTGGTGTGCACCGGCGGCGGCGGGCTGATCGCCGGTTGCGCGTTGGGGCTGGAAGGCGTTTCGCCCAGCACCGCGATCTATGCGGTGGAACCCGAGGGCTGGGATGACACCGCGCGTTCGCTGGCCTCCGGCGCGCGGGAAACCAATGCGCCCGGCGGCTCCACGCTGTGCGACGCGCTGCTGTCTAAAATGCCGGGGCGGCTGACGTTCGAGGTCAACCAGCCGCGCCTCGCCGGCGGGTTGGCGGTGAGCGACGCCGAGGTGTTCGCCGCCATCGCCTTTGCCTTCCGCTACCTCAAGCTTGTGGTGGAACCGGGCGGTGCGGTGTGCCTGGCGGCTCTGTTGGCGGGAAAGTTCGATGCCAAGGGGAAGGTGACCGGGATTGTGCTGAGCGGCGGCAATGTCGACCCCGCGACCTTCAGCCGGGCGTTCGCCTAGAAAGCGGCCGCGATCCCGCCTTTGATCACCGTCAGGCGGGGCCGGCCGAGCAGGCGGCCGACGCGTTCGTCGAGCTGGGCGAGGGTAAACGGCTTCTGCAGCAGTTGCTCCGGGGCGATCGAGTTGCCCACCATCAGTTCGGCGTGGCTGGTCATCATCAGGCAGCGCAGGCCGGGGATCAGGTCCCGCGCGGCCTGAACCAGGCCGAGGCCATTGAGGCCGGGCATCACGAAATCGGTCAGCAGCATGTCGAACGCCGGATCGGCATGCAGGATCGCCAGCGCCGCCTCGCTGCAATCGGCAGACACCACGCTGAAGCCGCGATCGGTCAGCATGTCGCAGGTCATCTCGCGCACATTGGGGTCGTCATCCACCACCAGGATGCGCGCCCGGCACCCGCCGCTGGCACGGCTCTCCGGGCTGATCGCCGCCGGGGAGGCCGCCGCCACGGCGCGCGGCAGCAGCAGGGTGACCGTGGTGCCCTTGCCCGGCGCGCTCTGGATGCGCACGTCCCCGCCCGATTGCACCGCGAGTCCATGCACCTGGGACAGGCCGAGCCCGGAACCCTGGCCGGGCTCCTTGGTGGTGAAGAACGGCTCGAACGCAAGGTTGACGATGTCATCGGCCATGCCGAGTCCGTCGTCGCTGACGCGCACCGCCACATAGTCCCCCGCCGCCATGCCGCGGCCGGCGTCGACGGTGATGTTGGAGGTGGTGAAGGTGAGCACGCCGCCCTGCGGCATGGCATCGCGGGCGTTGACGGCCAGATTGAGGATCGCCGCCTCCACCTGGCTCGGGTCCACCATGGCGGGCCACAACCCGTCGGCGAACTCGGTGTGGATGGCGATCTCGCGGCCCAGGGTGCTGTTGAGCAGTTCGATGAGCGCCACCAGGGTTTCGTTCATGTTGGTGGGCACCGGGGCGAGGCGCTGGCGGCGGGAGAAGGACATCAACTGGCTGGTCAGCCTGGTGCCGCGCTCGGCGGCCTGCAGGGCGTTGTCGATCATCCGCAGCAGCGGGTCCTGCCCGCCCGCCATGCGGCCGCGCAGCATATCGAGCGCGCCGAGAATAGTGGTCAGCAGGTTGTTGAAATCATGCGCGATGCCGCCGGCGAGCTGGCCTACCGCCTGGAGCTTCTGGGATTGCCGCAGGGTGGCCTCGGCGCGCTCGCGCTCCGCCATCTCGGCCACCAGGCGCTGGTTGCTTTCGCTGAGTTCGGAGGTGCGTGCCTCCACCCGGGCTTCCAGGTCATTGTTGAGGGCGCGCAACTCCTCGTGCTGCCGCCCCAACGCCTCGGCCATACGGTTGAAGGTGAGGGCGATGCGGCCGAATTCATTGCCGGCCGACGCGCCGACATCGATGCGAGCATCGAACTGGCCGGACTGCCACTGTTCGGCCGCGGTCAGCAGCGCCTCGGTGGGGCGGCGCAGGAAGTGCTCGCCAACTGCCACGCCGAAGCCCAGCGACATCAGCCCGCCGCCCAGGATCAGCAGCGATCCGGTGAGCGCAAAGGCGTCCATCCAGAAGCCGACCTCGCCGTGCTCGGCCATTTCCCGCACATGGACGGTGTATTGGGTGAACGCCAGCACCAGCAATGCGGGCAGCGCCGCTACCGTGATCAGCATCATCATCCGCGTCCGCAGGCTGGCGCGTGCCAGCAAATGGCCGAACCGGGACCAGATGGATTTCCGTAAGGGCGTAAGGCCGGAGAAGGAGATCGACATGCTAAGGCATCCGTTGGCAGCGCGACAGCATCGTGACTAACCCGCACCATGTTAAGCAAACCGCAAGGATGCGGTTGCCGGGGCGTGCACTTGGGTTCAAGATTTCGTTAACGGGAAGGAAGCTGCAACATGCCCAACGTAGTCTATAAGGTCGAAGCTTACAATACGGCCAAACACTCAGAGAACCGGATTCACGATGACACGGTGGCCCGCCGTTTCGGATTTACCGGCGGTTTGGTGCCAGGTGTGGACGTTTATGCCTACATGACGCATCCGCCGGTGGCCCGCTGGGGCCGGGCTTGGCTAGACCATGGCACGGCCGAATGTCGCTTCGGCAAGCCGGTGTATGACGGCGAACGCGCCACCGTGACGCCCACGGACGCGGGCGAGGGCATGGCGCTGCTGGTGGAAAGCCAGGGCGTGGTGTGCGCCACCGGATCGGCCGTCTTGCCGCCCTCCCAGCCGGCACCGGACCTTGCGGCCTGGGCCGTGCCGCCGGTGCCGCCCGAGGAGCGCCCGGCCGCCGATGCCACCTCCCTCGCCGAAGGACGGCTGCTCGGGGTGCGGCCGGTGCACGTGACTGCGGAATTCGCCGCCAAGTACTATCAGGATGTGCGCGAGACCGAGGCGCTCTATGTCCGCGAGTCCCTGGTGCATCCCGGGTTGATCCTGCGGCTGTGCAACTGGGCGCTGACCCATAACGTGGCGCTCGGCCCGTGGATCCATGTTGGCAGCAAGGTGGCCAATTTCTCCGCCGGGCGGGTGGGCGAGACCCTTTCGGTGCGGGCGGTGGTGGCGCGCAACTACGAGCACAAGGGGCATTTGTTCGTCGATCTCGATGCCCTGGTGGTGGCTGATGACGCCCGTCCGCTCGCCCGCATCGCCCATACCGCGATCTACCGGCCGCGCCAGGTGCTGGAGGGCTGACGCCACCCCGCTCCCTTTCCAACCCGCCCGCGATGTGGCGAAGTGCCGGCCGACCAATAAATGCCGAGGAAACGCCATGTCTGTCGTCGTCGTCGAAGACCAGGGTCCGGTTCGGATCATCCGCATCAACCGTCCGGACCGGCTGAACGCCGTCAGCAAGGCGGTGGCCGAGGAGATCCAGGCCGCCTTTATTGACTTCGACGCCTCTGAGCAGCGCGTGGCGGTACTGTCGGCAGCCGGCGACAAGGCTTTCAGTTCGGGCGCCGATATTGGTGATCTGCCCGAGTTGTGGCGCGCCATCCCCACCGTGGGCTTCAAGACCATGAAGCCGGTGATCGCCGCCACCTCGGGCTGGTGCGTCGGCGGGGCGATCGTGATGGTGATGATGTGCGACATGCTGGTGTCGTCGGAAAGCACGATTTTCTACTACCCGGAGGCCAAGATGGGCATCACGGCGGGGATGATCTCCTCGCTGGTGACCCGCATGCCGCACCACCTGGCGATGGAAATCATGCTGCTCGGCACCAAGGTATCGGCGCAGCGCGGCTACGATGTCGGCTTCGTCAACAAGGTGGTGGCGAACGGCACCCACGAGGCCGAAGCGGTGGCGATGGGCATGCAACTGGCCGAAATGGCGCCGCTGGTGCTGCAGACGCTGAAGAAGTTCGTGGTGGAGGAGATCATGCCGCGCGGGCCGGTGGAGCGGATGGTTTACGCCTCGGTGCCGCTCACCGCGGTGCGGGCGAGCGAAGACATCAAGGAAGGTGTCGCCGCGTTCAAGGAGAAGCGGGCGCCGAAGTTCAGGGGGCGCTAGGCGATGGCCCGCCAGAGCAAGGTTGTCGCATCGTTCGCGGAGGCGGTGGCCGGGATCGAGGACGGCGCGACCATCGGCTTTGGCGGGTTCGCCATGCCGGGGGTGCCGTTCAACCTGATGCGGGCGTTGCAGGAGCAGGGGGCGAAGCGGCTCACCTGCGTCGCCAACACCACCGGCGGCGCCGCGCAGCCGCGGATGCCGGATATCGGGCATCTGGTGGAGCGCGGCATGGTGGCCAAGGTGATTTGCGCCTTCACCGCCGCCACGCGGGCCTCCGATGAGTTGCCGTTCACCAAATACTACGAGCGGGGCGAGGTTGAGGCCGAGCTGGTGCCGCAAGGCACGCTGGCCGAGCGCCTGCGCGCGGCCGGCGCCGGCATCCCGGCCTTCTACACCCCCACCGCCGTGGGCACCGAACTGGCCGAGGGGCGCGAGACCCGTATGTTCGGCGGGCGCGAGTACCTGCTCGAAGCCGCCCTGCCGCTCGACTACGCGTTCATCCGCGCCCATCGCGCCGATACGTCAGGCAACCTGCGGTTCCGCCGTTCGCAGCGCAATTTCAATCCGGTGATGGCGATGGCGGCGCGGGTGACCATCGTCGAGGTGGAGAACGCCATCGAGCCGGCTGGCAGTTTTGACCCTGATGACGTGCATCTGGCCGGCATCTTCGTGCATCGCATGGTGGTGATCCCGCCGGCGCCGGACGGGATATGGCCGCAAATGAGGGAGCCCCGGAAATGAGCGGCCTTAATCGCCAGCAAATGGCCGACGCGGTCGCTCGCCGGTTCCAGGACGGCTGGATCGTCAACCTCGGCGTCGGCATCCCGACGATGTGCTCCAACACGGCGATCACCGCCGATATCATCTATCACTCGGAGAACGGGGTGATCGGCTATGGTCCTCTGGCGGAACCCGGCCATGAGGACATGCACCTGGTCAACGCCGGGGGCCAGCATGTCACGCTGAAGCCCGAGGCGGCGGTGGTGCATCACGCCGACAGCTTCGCCATCATTCGGTCCGGTAAGATCGACGTCACCGTGATGGGGGCCTACGAGGTGGCCTGCAACGGGGATTTCGCCAACTGGAAGGTGGCGGGGGCCTTGGGGGGCGGCATTGGCGGGGCGATGGACCTCGCGGCCTCTGCCAAGCGGGTGTTCATCATCCTGGAGCACACCCAGCGCAACGGCGCGCCACGCCTGCTGACGCGTTGCGCGTTGCCGGTGACGGCGCGCGGGGTGGTGAAGCTGGTGGCGACCAATCTCGGCCTGTTCGAACCGGCGGGGGAGGGGTTCAACCTGCTCGAAATCGCGCCGGGGGTTAGTGTCGATGAGATCCGCGCTGCCACCGGGGCGCCCGTGCTGGTGCCGGCCGATTTGAAGACCATCGCCGTATGAATAAGCCGGAAGATTCACAACGAGACGGCGAGACAGCGAGAAGCCTGTTCTCCTCGCTGTCTCGCTGTCTCGTTGTTCAGCTTGCTTTCTGCGACCGGCACTTTTGAAGGACCCTCGCCCATGACCTCCCATGATGTGACCACCGGCGCGGTCACCTGGCCCGACGAACTCTATGATCTGCTGCGGCGCGCCAACGTGACCCAGTTCGCCTATGTGCCGGATGCCGGGCATCGGGTGCTGATCGATCGCTCGTTGGCAGACCCGGATGTGTATTCGGTTGCGCTCACTACCGAGGAGGAGGGGGTAGCCTTGCTCGCCGGCGCCGACCTTGGCGGGGCGCGCGGCGTGTTGCTGATGCAGTCCTCCGGGGCGGGCAACTGCATCAACATGCTCTCCCTCAACAAGGGCGGCCATTTCCCGCTGCTGACGCTGATTTCCATGCGTGGCGAGTTTGGCGAGGGCAATCCGTGGCAGTTCCCCATGGGCCAGGCGGTTCGCCCGGTGCTGGAGGCGATGGGGGTGATCGTGCTTAGCGCCAATCATCCGGACGAGGTGATCGACGTGGTGCAGGCCGCCATCACCATGGCTTTCCAGGGCGGCGAAGCGGTTGCCGTGCTGCTCACCCAGCGCCTGATCGGCGCCAAGAAATTCGCATAAGGAGCGCCCCCAGATGGCTCGCCCGACCAAGCTGCAAATCAACGCGCTGCCCGACCCGGTGCTCGATCGCCGAGACGTCATCCCGCTGCTGATCGAGAACCCGCACGAGTTCCTCGCCGTGTGCGGCCTCGCCGGTTCTGCCCAGGAACTCACCGCCATCACCAACGACGGCCCCAATGTGTATGCCATGGCGGGCGCCATGGGGGCGGCGGTGACGATGGCGCTCGGCCTCGCCCTCGCCCAGCCGAAGCGGCGGGTGCTGTGCGTGACCGGGGATGGCGAGTTGCTGATGAACCTTGGCGGCCTCGCGACGTGCGCGCTGATGAACCCGCCCAACCTCACCATCATCTGCGTCGACAACGGCCATTACGGCGAGACCGGCAACCAGGACAGCCACACCGGCCTCGGCGTGAATCTCGCCAAGATCGCCGAGGGTTCCGGCATTCCCGCCGTGCTGACCATCAACACCATGGACGACCTGCCCGAGGGGCGCCGCCTGGTGCGCGAGGGCAACGGGCTCGCGTTCATCCTGCTGCGGGTGAAGGAGGGCAAGCCGCTCAACACCGGGCGCCTGATGCAGCCCGCCGTCGGCCGCACCCGCTTCCGCCAGCACGCCCTCGGCCACGTGTAAGGAACCCGCCATGCTGATCGGGCTCGACCCGCTGCTCACCGCCGACCTGCTGCACGCCTTGGCCGCGATGGGCCATGGCGACCGCATCGTGCTGGTGGATGCCAATTATCCCGGCACCCGTGGCCAGCGGCTGATCCGGTTGCCTGGCGCCGATACGCCCCGCGTGCTGCAAGCGATCCTGTCGGTGCTGCCGTGCGACACTTTCGTGGATGATCCCGCCCGCATCATGCAGGTGGTGGGGGACCCCACCGCGGTGCCGGATGTGGTGGCGCGGATGAGCGCCATCCTGGTGGCGGCCGGTTGGCCGGCGGCGGTTGGGGTGGAGCGGCACGCGTTCTATGCCGAGGCCGAGAGCGCCTATGCCATCGTGCAAACTGGCGAGCGGCGCTTCTACGGCAACGTCGCGCTGACCAAGGGTGTTATCGCGCCCGACGTCGCCATGCCAGGAGACAATGCATGATCCCCGGACCCCTCGGCATGGGCGGTGCGCCGCTCGGTAATTTGTTCGAACGCATCGACGAGGATGTCGCGGCCGCCACGGTGCAGGCCGGCTGGGACGCTGGCATCCGCCATTTCGACACCGCGCCGCATTATGGTGCCGGGCTGTCGGAGTTGCGGATGGGCGCCATCCTGCGGCGGCAGAAGCGCGATGATTTCTGGCTCTCCACCAAGATCGGGCGGCTGCTGCGGCCGGTGGCCGAGGTGCCGGAACTCGACCAGGGCTTCGTTGGCGCGCTGCCGTTTGCCCGCACGTTCGACTATTCGGCCGGTGCCACAGTGCGCTCGCTCGAGGACAGCCTGGCCCGCATGGGGCTATCGCACACGGATATCGTCTATATCCATGACTGCTCCGAGGACTGGCACGGCGCCGAGTGGAAGCTGCGGTTCCGCGAGGCGATGGGGGGGGCGGCCAAGGTGCTCTCGGCGATGCGCAAGCGGGGCGAGATCAAGGCGTGGGGGCTTGGCGTCAACCTCGTCGAGTCCGCCATGGCAGCGCTCGAACAGTCTGATCCGGATGTTTTCCTGGTCGCCGGACGCTACACCCTGCTGGATCATACCGCCCTCGGCCAGTTGTTCCCGGCCTGCGCCGCGCGCGGGGTCAAGATAGTCCTTGGTGGGCCATACAACTCCGGCCTGCTCGCCGGTGGCACGACGTTCAACTACGAGGCGGCCCAACCCGCGATGGTGGCGCGCGCCCAGGCGATCGGTGCCATCTGCGCCCGCCACGGGGTGAACCTCAAGGCTGCCGCGTTGCAGTTCTGCGCGGCACACCCGGTGGTGGCCACGGTCATCCCCGGCGCCCGCAAGCCCGATGAGGTGCGCGAGAACGCCGCCATGATGGGCGCGCCCATCCCCGGCGCCCTGTGGGCCGATCTCCGCCACGCCGGCCTGCTGCCGCCGGAGGCGCCGACGCCGGATGCTGGTTGACGCGCATCACCACGTCTGGACCATCGCGCGCGGCGACTACGACTGGCTGACGCCCGACCTGCCGATCCATCGCGACTACGGGCTGGATGATCTGCGCCCGTTGCTCGACGGCACCACCGCGACGGTGCTGGTGCAGGCGGCGGCGACCGAGGCCGAGACCCGCTTCATGCTGGACACCGCCCATGCCTCGGCCGGGCTGGTGCGCGCGGTTGTCGGCTGGACCGATCTTGCCACCTCCGATGCGCCGGCCCGGATCGCCGCCCTCGCGGCCGATCCGCTCCTCAAGGGCCTGCGCCCGATGTTGCAGGATATCGTTGATACCGATTGGATCCTGCGCTCGGATGTCGGCACCGGGCTGCGGGCGATGCAAGCCCACGGCCTGCAGCTCGATCTGCTGGTGAAGCCCCGCCACCTCGCCATCCTGCCCACCCTCGCCGCCCGCCACCCCGACCTGCCGATGGTGATCGGCCATGGCGCCAAGCCCGACATCGCCGGCGGCGGCTTTGCCCCCTGGGCCGCCGGCATGGCGCGGCTCGCCCGCGAGACCGCGTGGTGCTGCAAACTCTCCGGGCTGGTGACCGAGGCGGCGCCGGGCTCGACGGCCGACGACCTGCGCCCCTATGTCGATCATCTGCTTGCCACCTTCGGGCCGGACCGCCTGATGTGGGGCAGTGACTGGCCGGTGGTGAACCTGGCCGGCGGCTACAATGCGTGGCGCGAGGCCGCCCATGCCCTGGTGCCCGCCGTCGCCCATGCTGCGATATTCGGTGGCACGGCGGCTCGTTTCTATGCCATCGACGTCCCGGCTGCGGTGAAGTAGCGTAACGCAACCCTGCGGAGACCAAACATGCTTGGCCGGTTCCTGCGTCCGACGGCGGCGGACGAGATTGCTGCCCTCGATATCGATCCCCTGGTGAAAGCCCATGCGCTCGAGGTGATCGAGAAGGGCTACACCGTGGTCCGCAAGGCGATTTCGCCCCAACGGTGCCGTGCCGTGATCGCCGCGTTCCGCAAGCTCGAGGCCGCCAACGCCGAGATTTTCGCCGAGAACCGCAACCCGCTGGGCCACTATCCGCGCATCGTCAACCTGCACGCGGTGCTGCCGCAGTTGCTGCCGCTGTTCACCGACAACCCCATCTGGCTCCAGGTGCAGGACGTGCTGAACGGCGCGCCGACCGCGCTATACACCTCGCTGTTCTACGAAACCGGCTCCCAGCAGCCGCTGCACCGCGATACCCCGGTGTTCGCCACCCGCCCGGAATATCACTACTTCGGCTCGACGGTTTATCTGGAGCCGGCCGCCGAGGACAACGGCTGCCTCGAGGTGATGGAGGGCGGCCACAAAATGCCCGAACTCGATCGCGTCGGGATGGCCACCAAGCATTTTGGCAGCCTCGACAAGATCACCGATGTCGATGGCGATTTGTGGAACCAGTACCAGAACACCGTTGTCGCCGAGGGGCGTGCGATGGGGCTGCCGGTGAAGCATCTGCATGTCGGCACCGGTGACAGCCTGATCTGGCATCCGCAACTGCCGCATGGCGGCACTCCGATCAAGGACCCGTCCCGCACCCGGTTCAGCTTCGTGATGCACACCACGCCGGTGGATGTGCCGGTGTATCACTTCCACGCCTTCTTCGACCCGGAGCGCAAGCTGCCGGAAAAGGCCGGCTGGGCCTTCCGCGACGTGAACGGCCGCAAGGTGGCGGATTTCCGCCACGGCATATCGTTCGACCACCAGCGTAACTATACCCTGGATCAGATCAAGCGGATCTAGGACGAAGCGTTTTCTTTGTTTGAAAACAAAGAAACAAAAAAACTTTGTCCGTTGAGTCCTACTGGGCTTGCTGCATCATCTCGGCGATGACGCGTTCGAGTTGCGTGAGCGTGCCGCAGCTTGTTACCTGGTGGCAGAACGGCTCGTAGCGCAGGATATCCGAATCGCCGGTGCCCCAGAGTGATTGCGGCTCCGGGTTCAGCCAGATCACCCGGTTCGCCCGCTCGAAGATCTGCTTCATGATATCGATGCGCGGCTCGTTGCGGTTGCCGCGGGCGTCACCGAGGATGATCACGGTGGTATTGCGGTTGATGTTGCGCATCGCGATCTCGGAGAAATCGGCGAAGCAGCGGCCGTAATCGGACGAGCCGAAGCCCACCACCTTCATCACCTCCTCGATGGCGTCATCGATTTCGCGCCGGGCGAGGATGTCGCTGACCTCGATGAGGTGGTTGGAGTAGGCGAAGGCGCGCAGGCCGGCCAGCACATCGGCAAGCGAGTAGAGGAACATCAGCAGGAACCGCGCGACGGCAGCCACCGAGCCGGAGACGTCGCACAGCACCATGATGCTGGGGCGGTCGATGCGGGTGCGCTTCCAGATGGTGTGGAAGGGGATGCTGTCGAAGCTCATGTTGCGCCGCATGGTGCGGCGGATATCGAGGTGGCCGCGCCGGGCCTGCCAGCGCTTGCGGCTGTAGCGGGTGGCGATCTGCTTGGCCATGTCGCGCACCAGCACGCGCATGCGGTCCATGTCGCGGCGGTCAAGCTGTGAGAGGCGCACGTTGCGCAGCGCACCCTCGCGGATTTCCCGCGTGGTGCCGGCCGAGAACAGCGTCAGCTGCCGCTCCATGAAGGTCCGCGCCTGGGTGCCGAGCGCGGCGCGCATCGCCTCCAGCCGTTCGGCGGTGGCCTCGTCCGCCCCCTCGCCGCGCAGATGTGCGATGTCGCGGTCGAGTTCGGGCAACCCCATTTGTTCGAGGATGCGCCAGGCGAACATGTTGGTCTGGGTGAACAGCGCGATGTTGGAGGCGCCGATGGCGTCCGCCGCTCCCTCCATGGCCGCGGCCAAACCAGCCTGGTCGTTGTCGAGCAGCATGTTGGACAGCGAGGCCAGCCCGTCATGCTCGCCCGCCTCGCCGGGTTCACCGCGCGGGCTGGATGATGCCTCGGTTTCGCCGGAGCTGACCATTTCGCGCTGGAAAAACAGGTCGAAGCAGGCCTCGAAGGTCCGCTTGGCCTCCAGTGTTTTGCCCAGCGTGAGCGACAGCGTGTCCTTCAGGGCCTGGCGGTCGCTGTAGCCCACCACCTCGGCGGCGCGAAACGCATCGATCGATTCGGCGACCGAAATCACCACCCCAGCACCGCGCGCGGCCCGCAGCAGATCGAGCAGCATCGCGGGCATGGCGGACTAGTCCTCGATCCCGGATTCGCGCAGCGCCTTGTGCACGAACTCATTGATCGAACGGCCGCCCATGGTCATGTCGCCCTCGAACTTCAGCAGCAGGTTCAGGGTGTCCTGCACCACGCCGGATTCGAGGCGGCTGGCGTTGAGCAGCAGGATGGCCCGCGCCCAGTCGATGGTTTCGCTGACCGAGGGCAGCTTGCGCAGGTCGAGCCCGCGGAGTTGCTGCACGAAGCTGACGAGCTGGCGGCGCAGCGAGGCCTCGATGCCGGGGATGCGGCTGTCGATGATGCGCTCTTCCAGCTTCGCATCGGGGTAGCCGATATGCAGGTGCAGGCAGCGCCGCTTCATGGCGTCGCCGAGGTCCCGTGTGTTGTTGGAGGTCAGGATCACCACGGGCGGCACGATGGCGCTGATGGTGCCGATCTCGGGGATGGTTACCTGATGGTCGGACAGGATTTCGAGCAGGAAGGCTTCGAACTCCTCGTCGGCCTTGTCGATCTCGTCGATCAGCAGCACGGCGCCCTTGGGCTCCTGCAACGCTTTCAGCAGCGGGCGGGGTTCGAGGAAGCGCGGCGAGAAGAAGATGTCGTCGAACTCGTGCAGGCGTTCGAGCGCCTTCTCCATGGTGTCGTCCTTGCCCAGGACGGCGCTCACCTTTTCCTTGAGGATCTGGGTGTAGAGCAACTGCTTGCCGTATTTCCACTCATACAGCGCCTTGCTCTCGTCGAGCCCGTCATAGCACTGCATGCGCACCAGCGGCAGGCCGAGGAATTCCGCGGTGGCCTTGGCAAGCTCGGTTTTGCCGACGCCGGCGGGGCCTTCGGCGAGGATGGGCTTGCCCAGCCGCATGGCAAGGAACACCGCCGTCGAAATCTGGCGCGACGGAATGTAGCCGGTGCTGCCGAGGCCGGTCTGGACGCTCTCGATGGTGGGTATCAGATCGGAGAAATACGTATCCACGTCACGCTCTTCCTGGCGATGGAACTTCACCCCTAGCGTGGATTCGCCGTGGCGGCGAGAGCGGCATACGGGGATGGCAGGCATGCGCGAACGTTCTGTCCGGCCTTTCCCGGCAATCCGCCGCTCCAGTGACGTGCTTCACAGACGTTTATACACTTTGCAGCGATCTTCCCCCTGCAGCACGGATCGGTCCGCGCGGCGTGATGGAGGTGATGCAAAATGAGCGGTACTCGTCATATTCTGGTGGTCGACGACAATCGGGCGCTGCGTTCCACCCTGTCCCTTGCGCTGGAGACGATGGGAGGCTTCACCGTGCGGATGGCCGAGGATGCCGATGAGGCGCTCGCATTGGCCTGCACGTCGGCGCATCACTTTGACGCTATCCTGCTCGATCTCGCCCAGGCCTGCGGCACCCAACTCTGCGCCGAATTGCGCCGCCATCTGGTGCGGGTGCCGATCATCCTGGTGACCGATGCCAATGCCGAGGAGGACGTGGTGCGCGGGCTGGATGCCGGGGCGAACGATTATGTGGTGAAGCCCTTCCGCCTCGCCGAACTCATCGCCCGCCTGCGCGCCCAGATCCGCGCCTTCGAGACCAGCGAGGATGCGGTGCTGGTGGTTGGCCCCTACCATTTCCGGCCCGGCGTGCGCACTCTCACGGACCCCACCAGCAACCGCCGCGTGCGCCTCACCGACAAGGAGGCCTCCGTGCTCAAGCACCTCTACCGCGCCGGGCGCACCCCGGTTTCGCGCCAGACCCTGCTGCGCGAGGTGTGGGGCTACGCCAACGGCGCCAGCACCCACACGGTGGAAACCCATATCTATCGCCTGCGCCGCAAAATCGAACCCGACCAGGCCTCCGCGCGCATCCTCATCAACGTCGAGGGCGGGTATCGCCTTGGCTATGATCGCGGTGCCGCCGTGGAGATGACCTATCGTGCTCAGCCGCAGGCGGTGCTTGCCGCGGCGGAGTGAGCCATCGCGCCCGCGGGGTGGTTCACAACCGCCCGGCGGACGCTATCCTGCGCCGGTATCTCGGGAGTCGGCGTCATGGAGCAGGGAAAATCGCGGGCAGTGCGCCCGGGGCCACGCAGCGGCGGGCGGATCATCGCCGACGCGCTGGTGGCGCAGGGCGTCGACCACGTGTTCGCGGTGCCCGGCGAGAGCTACCTCGATGTGCTCGAGGGTCTCTACGCGGTGCGTGATCGCCTGAAACTGGTGACCTGCCGGTTCGAGGCGGGCGCGGTGAACATGGCCGAAGCCTATGGCAAGCTGAACGGGCGCCCGGCGGCGGCCTTCGTCACCCGCGGCCCCGGCGCCTGCCATGGCGCCATCGGTGTCCATGTGGCGTTCCAGGACTCCACCCCGATGCTGCTGTTCGTCGGCCAGATCCCGTTCGAGGAAACCGACCGCGACAGCTTCCAGGAAGTCGACTACCGCCGGATGTTCGCGCCGCTGGCGAAGTGGGTGACGCAGATCGACGACGCCAAGCGCATCCCCGAGATCATCGCCCATGCGGTGGATGTCGCGATGTCCGGCCGGCCCGGTCCGGTGGTGATCGCCATTTCCGAGGAGATGCAGAAGCATCTGGTCGACGTGCCCGATATCGGGCCGGCCGATGTGTCGGTGCCGCACCCCGATCCGGCGGCGCTGGAGAAGCTGCGCGGGCTGCTCGCCAAGGCGCAGAAGCCGCTCGCCATCGTCGGCGGGTCGCGCTGGACGGAGCAGGGCAGGGCGGCGATCCGCGATTTCATGACGGCGTTCAACCTGCCGGTCACCGTGGGGTTCCGCCGCCAGGCGCTGTATGACCAGACGCTCGATACCTTCGCCGGCGATCTGGGCGTGGGCTCCGATCCGGCGCTGGTGGCCAAGGTGAAGGAGGCCGACCTCATTCTCGCCATCGGCACCCGCCTCGGGGAGCCGGTGTCTCAGGGCTACACGTTGTTCGAGGCGGCCGGTGGGGTGCCAATCGTGCACGTCTATCCCGATGCCGCCGAGATCGGCCGGGTCTATCGTCCGGCGCTCGGCATTGTGAGCGACCTCAATGTGTTCGCCCATGCGGCGGCGAAGATGGCGGCGCCGAAGAAGCCGGTGTGGTCCGGCTGGACCAAGGAACTCCGTGCGCTGCGCGTCGCCGGGCAGGCGGTGCCCAACTATGAGGGCACGCTGAACCTCGCCCAGTGCATGCACGATCTGTCGCGCCTGCTGGAGGACGAGGCGATCCTCACCTGCGATGCCGGCAACTTCGCCACCTGGCCGCCCCGCTTCATCAACTTCAAGGACGGCCAGCGCTTCATCGGCCCGACCAACGGCGCCATGGGCTACGGCGTCCCGGCCGCCATCGGCGCCAAGATCGCCCACCCGGACCGCCAGGTGGTGTGCTTCGTCGGCGATGGTGGCTTCCTGATGACCGGGCAGGAGCTTGCCACTGCCTTCCATCACGGCGTGGCGCCCATCGTGCTGGTGTTCAACAACCAGATGTACGGCACCATCCGCATGTACCAGGAACGCACCTACCCGTTCCACGTCTCGGGCACCGCGCTGACCAACCCGGATTTCGCTAAGTTCATCGATGCCTTCGGCGGCCATGGCGAAGTGGTGAGCGAAACCGCCGAGTTTGCCCCGGCGTTCCAGCGTGCGGTGGCCTCCGGGCGGCCGGCGGTGATCGAATTGCGGATGAACCCGGACCAGATCACCAGCCGCACCACCATCTCGGCGATGCGCGCTGCCTCGGCTGCTCCGGCGCCGAAGCGCAAGGCCAGCCGGCCGGCGGCGACGCGGGCGCCGGGGAAGGTTAAGCCGAAGCGGTAGGAAGGGCTTCTTTTTAAAAAAAGAAGCAAAAACTTTTTATCCGATGGCTTCGTCCCTCTCCCTGGGGAGGGGCGA
>CAIMWH010000271.1 GCA_903845065.1 uncultured Rhodospirillales bacterium
CATCAGGGCGTTGACGAAGCGCCAGCCGATGGTGGTGTCATAGATTTCGGCCGAGCGGCTGAATGCCTCGGTTGCCTTGCCCATCACGAACGGCGCCCGCGTCATGCTCTCCACGCCGCCGGCCAGCATCAAATCCGCCTCGCCCGACTTGATCGCGCGCGCCGCGGTGCCGACCGCATCGAGCCCGGAACCGCACAGCCGGTTGACCGTGCCGCCCGGCACCTCGGTGGGGTAGCCGGCCAGCAGGGTGGCCATCCGTGCCACGTTGCGGTTGTCCTCGCCGGCCTGGTTGGCGCAGCCCATGTAGCAATCATCCAGCGCCGCCCAATCCACCCCGGCGTTGCGCTCGCGCAGCACCCGCAACGGGTGGGCGGCCAGGTCATCGGTGCGGATATCCTTGAGCATGCCGCCGTAGCGCCCGATCGGCGTACGGGCGAAATCGCAGATATAAGCGTCGGCCATAGGTGCTCTCCGGCTGGCATTTCCTGGCCACGAATCTAGGCCTCCGCCCGCCCGCCGACAAGGCACCTCGCCGTTCACCCAGGGGACGCCGAAGCCAAGCGGATAAAAGTTTTTTGTTTCTTTTTTTCAAAAAAGAAAGCGCTTCTTTTTGAAAAAAGAAGCAAAAACTTTTTGTCCACCTCAGACCGAGGTCACCGAACCCGTCGCGAGTGCTTCCGCCCAGACCGGAAATCCATTGGCCATCGCGCACGCCGCCGCCCGGTCCCAGTCATATTCGAGCGCGAACAGCTCTGCCCCCCAGCGCCCGCCGCGGCGCGTCAGGATGGCGTAGCGCGCGTGCGGCGAGCGGGGTTCCAGCGCCCCCGCCGTCGGCAAATCAGCGAACACCGGACACCCTACGGTCCCCGGATTGAGGATCAGCGGCCCGCCCGGCACCTGCGTCACGCTCTGGCGATGGCTGTGCCCGCACAGCACCACCGCGCGCGACATCGCAGCCCCCAACCGATCGCCGATCAGCCCGCGGGACGCCGGCACCATGCGCCCGGCGAGGATTTCCTCGGTCAGGTAGGTCGAGTCATCCGTCGGCGTGCCATGCACCGCCAGGATTTCCGGGCTGAAATCGATCACCTCGGGCAGGTCGAACAATGCCCGGTCCTGCCCCGGCCGCAGTACCCGCCGCGCGAACCGGTCCACCGGCGGCAGCCGCTCGTCCGGCCGATCGTACATCCAGCGGTCATGGTTGCCCCGCACGGTCGGCAGCGCGGCCGCGACCAGGCAATCCCATGTCTCGGCCGGCCACAGCGGCCCCGCCACGCAATCGCCGAGGTTGATGGTGGCATCCACTCCGCGCGTGGCGATATCGGCCAGCACCGCCTCCAGCGCGGCGAGATTGGCATGAACGTCGGAGATGACCGCGAGGCGCATCAGGCGCTCGTATCCACCGGCGCGATCTCGCGCGGCAACCCGTTGCGATAGGCGTAGTTGCCGCCGGGCAACTCGGGATGCGCCACCGTGCAGCCGGCATAACTCCCGTCATCGAAATGGAAGTGCTCGCGATGATCCTCCACCGTGCCCCATACGGCGCCGATCTGGTGATAGTGGTACTGCACCGCACGCCGTCGCATGTTGGACGTATTGGGCGCGGTGAAATGATGGATCAGCCCATGGAAAATCAGCGCATCCCCCGGCTGCATCTCCACTGCCACCCGCGCATCCTTCTGCACCTTGCCCGGGATGATCTGGCACAGGTTGAAGTCGTTCTCATGCACATGCGGCACCCCGCCGCCGAGATGGCTGCCCGGCACCAGTTCCATGCAGCCGTTCATTTTCAGCGCCTCGTCGAGCGCGATCCATACGCCCACCACCAGGCCAGGGTCCTTGACCCGAAAATATGACGCATCCTGATGCCACGGCTTCTCGCTGCCGATCCGCGGCGGCTTCACCAGCGCCATTTCCTGAAACAGCACCCGCCCCTGGCCCAACAACTGGTCCAGCACCATATGTAGTCGTCGGCTGAACGCGGCTGCCTTGAGGGCCTGGGAGTCCTCGCAGAAATCCATGTACTTGCGAATGGCATACTCGCGCTGCTCCACGCTGAGCCCGGCGACATCGATGCCGCTTTCGAACATCAGCTTGGTCTCGTTTGACGGCAGCCGGCCGACTGCGAGATCCGTGAGCGCCTGCTTGCAGGCCTCCACGTGATCGGGGCCGAGCAGGCCGCGCACCACCACGTAGCCGTCGCGGCGATACTGGGCGATCTCGCCACCGGTGAGCAGCGATTGGTCATGGGCCGGGGCAACGTCCATGGCGGTCTCCTCCTGACGCATTTTTCGAACCATGACGCAAAACCGCCGCAACGTAAAACCTCTTGGCTTGCAACGGCCGATGTCCGTAACCTCCGCTTCCAACCCGAGGACCCCTGCATGAGTACGTCCGTTCCTCCGGCCAGCCGCAACGATCCGCGCAACCGCCGGCCGATCGTGTTGACCTCGCACCCCAACCAGGGCGGCGGCCAACTGGCCGTATCCTGGGGCGCGCCGGATGCGGCCGGGCGCGGGCCGGTGGTGGCAACCCTGCACAACCCCGGCGGACGCAACGCCATCGGCACCCATTCGGGGGCGTATTCACTTTACCGTGCCCTCGCCATCGCAGCCGGCCAACTCGACACCCTGCACCGCCCGGACCTCACCAACACCGCACCCGCCGTCCAGATCGGGCCATTTCCGCAATGGGGGGAGCCGGACAAGATCGTCTCGCTCGACCCCTATGGCCACATCGTTGGCCAGGTTTTCCCCGAGGCGCTTCAGGCCGGCTGGGATATCCGCCCCACCATCGCCGTCACCCGCGCGCGGATGAACATGCCCGAAATCCAGGCCGCCCTGCGCGAAGGCCGCCTCAAGGCCGATGGCGATATCCTCACCGCCAACGGCGATGCCCGCGTCACCAAGATCGCCATCGAACCCGTCTGGCACCTCCCCGGCGTCGCCAAACGCTTCGGCATCTCCGCCACCGACCTGCGCCGCGGCCTGTTCGAACAAACTGGCGGCATGTTCCCCGAACTCGTCACCCGCCCCGACCTCGATATCTTTCTGCCGCCCATCGGCGGCATGACGGTCTATCTCTTCGGTGACGCCGCCAAACTCGGCCGCCCCGAAACCCGCATCGCCTGCCGCGTGCATGACGAATGCAACGGCTCCGACGTCTTCGGCTCTGATATCTGCACCTGCCGCCCCTACCTCGCCCACGGCATCGAGGTCTGCATCGAAACCGCGCAACAAGGCGGGGTCGGCGTCATCGTCTACAACCGCAAGGAAGGCCGCGCCCTCGGCGAGGTGACCAAGTTCCTCGTCTACAACGCCCGCAAGCGCCAGGAAGGCGGCGACACCGCGGAGAACTACTTCCAGCGCACCGAATGCGTGGCCGGCGTTACCGACATGCGCTTCCAGGAACTCATGCCCGACGTGCTGCACTGGCTCGGCATCACCCGCATCGACCGCCTGGTCAGCATGAGCAACATGAAATACGCCCCCATCGTCGATAGCGGCATCGAAGTCGTCGAACGCGTGCCCATCCCGGACGACCTCATCCCCGCCGATGCCTCCGTAGAAATGGACGCCAAGAAAGCGGCGGGCTACTTCACCGATGCCGTGCCCGACGCGGCGGAACTCAGCAAGGCCAAGGGCCGGGGATTGACCGAATGAGCAGCACCGTAAACCTGCTGGACCACCCGTTGATCCAGCACAAACTCACCCTGCTGCGCAAAAAGGACACCAGCACCACCGGCTTCCGCCGCCTGGCACGCGAAATCTCCCTCCTCATGGCCTACGAAGTCACCAGCGGCCTGCCGCTCGAAACCATCCGCATCGAGACCCCGCTCGAGGAAATGGACGCGCCCCAGCTCGCCGGTAAAAAACTCTGCTTCGTCTCCATCCTGCGCGCCGGCAACGGACTGCTCGACGGCATGTTGGAAATGGTCCCCGCCGCCCGCGTCGGCCATATCGGCCTCTACCGCGATCCCCACACCCTCACCCCGGTCGAATATTACATCAAGCTGCCCGACGATATCGGCGAACGCATGGTCATCGTGGTTGACCCCATGCTCGCCACCGGACACTCCGCCGCCGCCGCCGTCGCCCGCCTCAAACAAGCCGGCGCCACCCAGATCCGCTTCGCCTGCCTCATCGCCGCCCCCGAAGGCATCCACCTCTTCCACGAAGAACACCCCGACGTGCCCATCTACGTCTGCGCCATCGATCGTCAACTCGATGATCACGGCTACATCCGCCCCGGCCTCGGCGACGCCGGCGACCGCCTCTACGGCACCAAGTAGCGTATCCCGGGGGATCAGCCCCGCCAGTTGCGGGGGGTGAAGTCGAGGAAGAATGAGGGGGAGGCTTTCCACGGCAGGTTTTTTTGCCGGGCGGTGAAGGCGGCGTTTTGGTGCAGCACGACGTAGGCGGGGTCTTCGCGTTCGCACAGGGCGAGCATGCGGGCGAAGATTTGTTTGCGTTGGGCGGGATCGGTGCCGGTTTCGAGGGCGGTGGAGAGTTGGTTCATCTCAGGGTTGGTCCACTCGCCGTTGGCCTGCTGAGCGCCGTTGGGGCCATGCTGGTTGACGATGGAGGACACCGGGTCATCGAAGGTGGCGGAGTTGGACCAGTCGCGCATGCCGCGCGGGCCGGCTTTGTCGAGCACCTGGGACCAGTTTTCCTTGATTTCCAGGTGGAGATTGATGCCGGCCTCGCGGCAGAACTCGACGATGATCTGCGCGGTGGCGACTTCGGCGGGGTAGTAGTCGTTTCGTGCACGGTAGGTGATGGGATCGCCCTTGTAGCCGGCGGCGCGCAGCAGGTCCCGCGCGCGGGCGGGGTCGTATTTCGGCACCGACCAGCCTGGCACGAACATCTCGCCGTAGAATTCCCATTGCAGTCCGGGCGGCACGCGGCTGCGCCCGGCCCACAGAGCGTCCACGATGGCCTGGCCATCGATGGCGTGGG
>CAIMWH010000272.1 GCA_903845065.1 uncultured Rhodospirillales bacterium
GCCCATGGCCGAACTCATGGCGCCACACATCGACGACGCACAAACCCAGATCGCCACCATGGCCGCATGATCGATGGCCGCCTCTGACTACACTCGAAATTCCACCACGTTGACGGACGTGACCCCGAACCCGGCGATTTGGCGCGCGTGACCACTGTGACGATGTCATAACTCGATACGTGCGATAATTGCGGCCCACCCGATCTGGACGTAGCATCCATCAACCGCGGTGATGCGCATTCCCGGCTCGACACTCACGGCGGTTGCGAAAGGCGTGGCCATGCAGATGCAACACAGCGCGGCGGCCCGGCCATCGGGCGTTGTCGTCGCCATTCGCGGCAGTGTTGTCGACATGCGGTTCGACGCCGGGTTGCCGCCGATACACACCATTCTTCACACCGGCGCGGATCTTGGGATCGTCATCGAGGTGCTGGCCCAACCCGATGCCCGACACGTCCGCGGCATCGCGCTGACGCCCACCCAGGGCCTGGCGCGCGGCATGGCGGTGCGGGACACCGGCGGGCCGCTGCTCGCCCCGGTCGGCCCGGCGATCCTGTCGCGCATGTTTGACGTCTTCGGCAACGTGATCGATCGCGGGCCGGCGCTGGCCGATGTGCCGTGGCGCTCGGTGCACCAGCCCCCGCCGGCGTTGTCGAGCCGGTCCGCCCGCTCGGAAGTCTTCGAGACCGGCATCAAGGTGATCGACGTTCTGATGCCGCTCGAACGCGGCGGCAAGGCCGGCCTGTTCGGCGGCGCCGGGGTGGGCAAAACGGTGCTGCTGACCGAGATGATCCACAACATGGTTGGCCAGCACGCCGGCGTCAGCATCTTCTGCGGCATCGGCGAACGCTGCCGCGAAGGCGGCGAACTCTATCACGACATGAAGGAAGCCGGCGTGCTGGAGAACATGGTGATGGTGTTCGGCCAGATGAACGAACCGCCCGGCGCCCGCTTCCGCGTCGGCCATGTCGCGCTGACGATGGCGGAGTATTTCCGCGACGACCAGCACCGCGACGTGCTGCTGCTGGTGGACAACATTTTCCGCTTCATCCAGGCCGGCATGGAAGTCTCGGGGCTGCTCGGCCAGATGCCCTCGCGGCTCGGCTACCAGCCCACCCTGGGCACCGAATTGTCCGGCTTCGAGGAACGCATCGCCAACACCAGCAGCGGCGCGATCACCTCGATCCAGGCAGTCTACGTGCCGGCGGATGACTTCACCGATCCGGCGGCGGTCCATACGTTCTCCCACTTGTCCGCCTCCATCGTGCTGTCGCGCAAGCGGGCCAGCGATGGGCTGTACCCGGCGATCGACCCGCTGCAATCGAGTTCCAAAATGGCCACGCCCGGCATCGTCGGCGCCCGCCACTACGCCATCGCGCAGCAGATCCGCCGCACCCTGGCGCAATATGCCGAGTTGAAGGACATCATCGCGATGCTGGGCATCGAGCAGCTCGCGCCGGAGGACCGCAACGTGGTGGCCCGCGCCCGCCGGCTGGAACGCTTCCTCACCCAGCCGTTCTTCGCCACCGAGGCGTTCACCGGACTGAAGGGCAAGCTCGTCAGCCTCAAGGATGCGCTGGATGGCTGCGAGGCGATCCTGCGGGATGCGTTCCACGATGTGCCCGAGCAATCCCTCTACATGATCGGCGCCATCGGCGAGGCCAAGGCCGCGCCAGCCCCGCAACCGGCCACCGCCCATGCATCTTAAGATCCTGCTGCCCTTCGGCATTTTCGCCGAGCGCACCGGCGTCACCCGCATCGTGGCCGAAACCCGCAACGGGTCGCTCGGCCTCCTGCCCCGGCGGCTCGACTGCGTGGCGGCGCTGAAGCCCGGCATCCTGGTCTATGCAACCGCGGCCGAAGGGGAGGTCGTCACCGCCGTCGACGAAGGTGTGCTGGTGAAAACCGGCGCGGATGTGCTGGTCTGCGTGCGCCGCGCGATCGCTGGCGCCGACCTCGGCACCCTGCGCGCCGCCGTCGAGACGGAGTTCCTGACCCTCGATGACACCGAGCGGGCGCTGGGCCGCGTCATTTCCAAACTCGAAGCCGGCTTCCTGCACCGCTTCGTGGCCATGCGCCATGACCTCTGATCCCGCCCCCCCATCCAAGCCGGCGCCGGACATGGCACGGCAGATCGGCGCGGCCGCCAGTCGCAAAGTCCGCGCCCAGCGGCGCGGCCACAAGGATGTGTGGTTCGGGCTCGGCATGATGGGGATCATCGGATGGTCGGTGAGCGTGCCCACCCTGCTCGGCGCGGCACTCGGGCATTGGCTGGACAGCCATTACCCTGCCCGGTTCGGCTGGACGCTGGCGCTGTTGATGGCGGGCCTCACCGTCGGCTGCCTCAATGCCTGGCACTGGGTGGCGCGGGAGGATCGGGAGATGCACGCCGGGGAGAACGACAATGACGCTTGACCTGCTCGCCGCGGGCGCCGCGGGCCTGCTGCTCGGCGCGATGTTCTTCGGCGGCCTGTGGCTGACCGTACAGCGCGGGTTGAAAGCCGCCCAGCCGGCGATATGGTTCATCGTCAGCCTGGTGCTGCGCACCGGCCTGGCACTCGGCGGTTTCGTCCTCGCCGGCGGAACCGACTGGCGGCGCTGGGCGGCGTGCCTGCTCGGCTTCGTGGTGGCGCGGCAGGCGGTCGGCTTCTTGACCCGGGCGCAGGGTGCGGAGGCCAGCGATGCGGCTTAGCCCTGACGAGCTGATCTTCTGGCACTACGGCGCCCTGAAACTCAACGGCACCATCGCGTTCACCTGGGTGCTGATGCTGGTGCTGGCCGGCGGCTCGATCATCATCACCCGCCGGCTCAGCACCGGCCTGGAGCGGTCGCGCTGGCAGAACCTGCTGGAGATCATCGTCACCGGCATCGAGGACCAGATCGCCGATGTCGGCCTGCGCGCCCCGCGAACCTACATGGGCTTCCTCGGCACCCTGTTCCTGTTCATCGCCACCGCGACCCTGGGCACCATCGTGCCCGGCTTCGAGCCGCCGACCGGATCGTTGTCAACCACCGCCGCGCTGGCCCTGTGCGTGCTGGTGGTGGTGCCGTTCTATGGCATTTCCGAACAAGGCATCGGCGCCTACCTCAAGTCCTACGCCGAGCCCACCATCATCATGCTACCGTTCAACATCATCAGCGAATTGTCGCGCACCCTGGCGCTCGCCGTCCGGCTTTTCGGCAACATGATGAGCGGCACCATGATCCTGGCCATCCTGCTGACCATCACGCCATTCCTGTTCCCCATCGCCATGAGCGCCCTCGGCCTGCTCACCGGCATGGTGCAGGCCTACATCTTCAGCATCCTGGCCGCGGTCTACATCGCCTCGGCCACCCGGACGCGCGAACCGGACCAGGGCCCGGCCACGCCCGCGCCGCAATGACCGATCACACGGAGACTCCCCCATGGACAGCATGACGCTCATCGCAATCGCCTCGATCGTCACCGCCGGGCTGACCATCGCGCTCGGCAGCATCGGCCCGGCGCTCGGCGAAGGGCGCGCCGTCGCCACCGCCCTCAGTTCGCTCGCCCAACAGCCCGACGCGGCCGCCACCATCACCCGCACACTGTTCGTCGGCCTGGCGATGATCGAATCGATCGCCATCTATTGTTTCGTGGTCTCGATGATCCTGATTTTCGCCAACCCGTTCTGGAACCACGCCATCGCCACCGTTGCCGGCAAATAGCCCATGCTGATCGACTGGTTCACCGTCGGCGCGCAGGCCCTCAACTTCATCGTGCTGGTCTGGCTGCTCAAGCGCTTCCTCTACCGACCCATCCTGGCGGCGATCGACGGGCGGGAGCAGCGCATCGCCAAGGAACGCGCCGATGCCGATGCGATCCGCACCGAGGCCGGCCATGAGCGCGATGCGCTCCGCCAGAAGAACGCGGATTTCGACACCGAGCGCGCCGGCCTGCGGGCCAAGGCGAGCGCCGATGCCGCGGCCGAACACCAGCGCCTGGTCACCGAGGCCCGCGCGGCGGCCGATTCGCTCGCCGCCCGCCGCCGCGACGCCGTCGCCGCCGAGGCCCGCGCGCTCCAGGACAGCCTCACCCGCCGCGTCACCGACGAAGTCCTCGCCATCGCGCGCCAGGCCCTCCACGATCTCGCCGACGCCGACCTCGATGCCCAGGTCACCACGGTGTTCGTCGCCCGGCTACGCGGCATCGACGGCCAGCCCAGGGCCGACCTCGCGGCGGCGCTCGCCGGCGCGGCCGAACCGGCGCTGGTGCGCAGCGCGTTCGAACTACCCGCCGCGGCACGCGCCGCCGTCGCCGCGGCGCTTGATCAGATCGCCGCATCCCCCACCCCGCCGCGTTTCGAGACCGCGCCCAACCTGATCGGCGGGATTGAACTCAGCGTGGCCGGACAGAAACTGTCCTGGAACGTCGCGGATTATCTCGCCACGCTCAACAAAACCATCGCCGCAATGCTGACCCCCGAGGACCCCGTCCCGGCCGAAGCCGCGCCCAAGCCCACCGCCGACCCGACATGACAGCCGAACCCGACGGCCTGCACAACATCTTCGACACGCTATTCGCCGGCATGCGTTCGGCGCGCGCCGCCTTCGTGCCGGCGCTGGTGCCGCGCGAGATCGGCACCGTGACCAGCATCGCCACCGGCGTCGCCAAGGTGTCGGGCCTCCCCGGTGTCGCCTTCGAGGAACTCGTGATCTTCGCCGGCGGCGTGCTCGGCCTCGCCTTCAACGTTGACGCGAGCGAGATCGGCGTCGTGCTGCTCGGCGACTATGCCTCCCTGCAAGCCGGCGACCAGGTCGAGCGCACCGGGCGGGTGATGGACGTCATCGTCGGGGACGCCCTGCTCGGCCGCGTGATCGACCCGCTCGGCCGCCCGCTCGATGCGGCCGGACCCATCACGGCCGAAGCACGCCTCCCCATCGAGCGGCCGGCCGCCCACATCATGGATCGGGCGCCCGTCACCGTCCCGCTGCAAACCGGGATCAAGGTCATCGACGCCCTGATCCCGATCGGTCGCGGCCAGCGCGAACTCATCCTGGGCGACCGGCAGACCGGCAAGACCGCGATCGCCGTCGACGCCATTCTCAACCAGCGCGGACAGAACGTGCTGTGCGTCTATTGCGCCATCGGCCAGCGCGCCTCGGCAGTGGCGAAAACCGTCGCGGTACTGCGCGAGCACGGCGCCATGGAATACACCGTGGTGATGGTCACCGAGGGCAACAACCCGCCCGGCCTGACCTATATCGCCCCCTATGCCGCCACCAGCGTCGCCGAATACTTCATGCAGGCCGGGCGCGATGTGCTGATCGTCTATGACGACCTCACCCAGCATGCCCGGGCCTACCGGGAGTTGTCCCTCCTGCTCCGCCGCCCGCCCGGGCGCGAGGCCTTCCCTGGCGACATCTTCTACATCCACTCCCGCCTGCTGGAGCGCGCCACCCACCTGCGCGAGGACCTCGGCGGCGGCTCGATTACCGCCCTTCCCATCGTCGAGACCGAGGCACAGAACATTTCGGCCTACGTCCCCACCAACTTGATCTCCATCACCGACGGGCAGATATACCTGTCGCCGTCGCTGTTCGAACTCGGGGTTCTCCCGGCCGTCGATGTCGGAAAATCGGTCTCCCGCGTCGGCGGCAAGGCGCAGCATGCGGCCTACCGGGCGGCCGCCGGTGACCTCAAGCTCGCCTATGCCCAGTTCGAGGAGCTTGAGACCTTCTCCCGCTTCGGCGCACAGCTCGACGACGGCACCCGCGCCGTGATCGCGCACGGACAGCGCATCCGCGCCTGCCTGAAGCAATCCGAATTCGCCCCCGTCCCGGTGCTCGGGCAGATCGCCATCCTGATCGCGCTCGCGGCCAGGCTGTTCGACGCCGTTCCCGTCGACGACATCCCGCTGGCCGAGCAGGCGCTGCTGGCCGCTGTGGAGGCAATCCCGCAGGACCTGCGCGGCCGTTTCGACCGCGGCGAAAAACTGACCGACGCGGACCGCGCCGCGATCACCGCGATTTGCACCAATGCCCTGGCGCGGTTCGCCCCATGAGCGGAACCGCGGCGAGCCTGCGGCGCAAAATCGCCAGTGCCGGGGACCTGCAGTCGGTGGTTCGCACCATGAAGGCCCTCGCCGCCGCCAATGTCGGCCAATACGAGCGCGCCGGCGCAGCGCTGGCCGACTACCAGCGCTGCGTCGAACTCGGCCTCGGGGTTTGCCTGCGCAACATGCTGCCCGGGCCACCGCCCGAAGGGGGCGCCCCGCGTAGAACCGAGCCCGGCATCGATGCAATCATCTTCGGCTCCGACCAGGGCCTCGTCGGCCGCTTCAATGACGTAGTGGTGGACTTCGCGCTGGCCAAGCTGGCCGCCTTGCCCGGCCGGCACCGCATCTGGGCCGTCGGCCAACGGGCCCTTTCGCGGCTGGCCGACGCGGGCATCACCCCCGTTGGAAGCTTCGCGGTGCCGAACTCGGTGGCCGCGATCACCCCGCTGGTCGGCCGGATCCTGGTCGAACGGGAGGCCCATCCCGTGCCCGGCACGCCCGAACTACACCTGTTCCACAACACCCCGGCGCCCGGCGCGGGCTACACGCCGATGGCGCAGCGCGTCCTGCCCCTCGATGCCCAATGGCAAGGCCGTCTGCTCAAACAGCACTGGCCGAGCCCGGCGCTGCCCGAGGTCATCGGGGAGCCGACTGCCGTTCTTGAAGAACTCGTCCGAGAATACCTGTTTGTCTCGGTGTTTCGCGCCTGCGCCGAATCCCTGGCCAGCGAGAACGCCAGCCGCCTTGCCGCCATGCAGCGCGCCGACCGCAACATCCAGGACCTGCTCGCCGACGCCCAGGCAGCGTTCCACCAACTCCGACAAAGCAGCATCGACGAGGAACTTTTCGATGTCACCGCCGGCTTCGAGGCCCTCGCCCGATGAAGTCCGCCTAATACCAACCGGCATAATTTTTGACTCATGAGGGGATTCCCGACGCGGGGCCTAATGTGATTCACGATGGCGAGCATCAGGACGTTCGCCATGGCC
>CAIMWH010000273.1 GCA_903845065.1 uncultured Rhodospirillales bacterium
CGCAATCCTTCCCGCCTATGATCCCGACGGGTGGCCACAGTCCACATGATGATCATCCAATAGGGCCTCGACAACCCTTTGGAATCACATCAGACCGTGGTCATCCAACCCATTCTGATGGCGTTCTCAGACAGCCTCTGAGAAAGGGGCGAAGCCAACGGGAAAAGTTTTTGCTTCTTTTTTCAAAAAAGAAGCGCTTGCCTTCCACTCAGCTACAGGTAGCCCATCAAATTAATCGGCCGATACACCCGCGGCACCAGTTCCGGCGCCGGCTGCACCGGCCCCGCCCCCAACCGATCCCGCGCCGTGGGCGAAACCGAAAGCCCATCGGGCAATTCGCGCGGCCCCTGCGCCATCGCGTTATAGGGAAACTCGGTCCACGGCTGATGTGCCACGCCCTTCGCATCGGGCGCCAACGGCACCGGCGAGGCGGCCAGGAACCGTACCCCCACCGCGGCTAGGTTATCCTTCATCCACCCGAACGCCGCATCGGACAGCCCGCTCTCGTTGTTCAACGTCTTGTAGCCACCCCCGACATCGCCGTGGGACCCCGGAAACAAATGCTGCATCACCCGCGGATCGGGCTGCCAGTACACCGGTGCGAAATCCGCCCGCCGCTCATCGATCGCCTGCGCATGAAATCCATACTGCACCGCCGCCGGCAGCCTGATATCGGTGAACCGGAACATATCCGCCCGCCCGGACACGCCGAGATAGTCCGGGATACCCAGCGTGCCCACGGTTTCCCACACCCCCACCGCCTCCACCGACACATCGGCGATCCGCAGGGCGGTCATTGGCGCCGAGACGAACGCCGGCAGTTCCAGCACCGCCTGCTCCAGCGCCGTCCGCCAATAGCTGCCCCGCGCCGCCTCGCGCCGCCAGTCATGCCACACCGCCGCCGCCAACCGATACGCCGCCGCCCGATCGCGCAGATCGAGCCGTGACGCATCCAGCACCCCGCGCGCCCCGATCAGCCCCGCCAGCGCCCGCGCCGTATATGCCCCCCGGCTGAACCCCGCGATATAGATCCGGTCACCCGGCTCATAGTTGCGCGAAATAAACGTATAGCCCCGCACGATCCGCGCGATGATCCCCGCGCCAAATGCCCCGCCCAGCATCCGGCTCAGCGGATTGCGAACATCGCCGAGGCCATCGAGATACTTGCCCACCTGCGCCACGCCGTCCGCATCGGCCAGCACCCGCTCCTGCTCATTGCCCAGCATCAGCCCCAGCGGATCATCCTGCCCGGCGAGATTGACGAACAGCCGGAACACATTGGTCTTGTCGGTGAGTGGAAAATCCTCGTCATCACGCCCCGGCCCGTTCCAGATGCCATCGGCGCAGAAAACAATGTTCTTCATCGGTGGTCTCCGTCGGTGATCCGGGGCGGCCTATTTGCCGGGCATCAACAGGTTCGGCAAATACGTCGTCAACGGCGGAAACACCGTCACCAGCGCCAGCACGCACAGCAGCGGCACCAGCCACGGCAGGATCGCCCGGGACATCGCCTCGTAGCTGATCCCGGCGATCCGCGACGTCACGAACAGCACAACCCCCACCGGCGGATGGATGGTGCCCAGGATCAGGTTGAAAATCATGATCAACCCGAACTGTGTCGGATCGATCCCGAACGTCACCGCCGCCGGCACCAATATCGGGATCAGCAGCAATATCGCCGCCAGCACCTCCATGAAGCAGCCCACCACCAGCAGGATCACATTCACCGCCAGCAGGAACAGCAGCGGATGCCCGATCCCCCCCCCACCAGCAGCGGCGTCAACGTCTGCGGCAGCCGCGAAATCGACATGCACCACCCAAGCGCCGCCGCCACCATCACCAGCACCGTCACCAGCCCGGTGGTCTCCGCACTCTCCACGAACAGCGCCGGCAACTGCTTCACCTCGAGCGTGCGATACACCACGAAGCCGAGGAACAGCGCATACAGCGTCGCCACCGCGGCCGCCTCGGTCGGCGTGAACAGCCCGCTGAACATCCCGCCCAGCAGCAGCACCGGCGCCATCAACGCCGGAAACCCGTCGCGGAATGTCACCCAGATATTGCGAAACCCGCCAAACGGCGCCCGCTCGAAGCCCTGCGCCCGCGCCACGATCCCCACCATGATCATCAGCGACACGCCCATCATCACGCCGGGGATCACCCCGGCCAGAAACAACCGCCCGATCGAGGCATCCGCGGTAATCCCGTAGATCACCATCGGCAGCGAGGGCGGGATAATCGGCCCGATGGTCGCCGCCGCGGCATTGATCGCCGCCGCCGTCTCCGGCCGATAGCCCGCCCGCTTCATGGCGCGGATCTCGATCGCCCCAGTCCCCGCCGCGTCCGCCACCGCGGAGCCCACCATGCCGGCGAAAATCATGCTCGCCAAAATCGAGGCATGGGCATAGCCGCCACGAACCCACCCCAGCAGCGAGGAAGCAAACGCCACGATCCGGTCGGTCAGCTTCGCCGCCCCGAGAATATTGCCCATCAGGATAAACAACGGCGCCGCGATCAGCGGAAACGAGTTCATCGCCTGCGCCATCTTCTGCGGCACGATACTGTCGTTCAGCCCACCGAAATGCACGAAGGCAAACGCCGCCAGCCCCATCGAGGCATATAGCGGCAGCCCGGCCAGGATCGCCACCAGCCACACCGCGCCGATCTGGACCATCAGCTCGGTCACGTCGCACCCCGCAGCACATCGCGGCATTCCGCCAGCGCCTGCGCCATCGTCACCAGGCCCGCCACGATCAGCGGCGCATACATCACCGCCATCGGCACCGGAATGGTGGTCGCCTCCAACTCCAGGTTGCGCACCATCAACGTCCAGCCATGCCGTACCACCAGCAGCCCGAACACCGCCACCGCCGCCTGCAACACGAACTCCACCGCCCGCTTCGGCCCCCCCGGCAACAAATCGGCGAAATACCGGATACGGATATGCCCACGATGCCGGCTCGCCAGCACCCACCCGGCACAGGCCAGCCAGATCATCAGGAACCGCGAAACCTCGTCGGTCCAGATCAGCGGATCGCCGGCCGCCCGTGTGACCACGCCGAGCGTGACCACCACCAGCAACGCGACCAGCAATCCCAGCGCAACCAGCGCCACCGCGCGGTCAAAGGCGGCAAGCACGCCTCACATCGCCTGCAGGCGATCCCACAGCCCCTTGCCCCACTTGGCCTCGAACTTCGCCGGCACCGTGGCCAGCACCGGCTTGCGGAAACTCTCCACGTCCGGCTCGATCACCGTCATCCCGGCCTTGGTGAACGTCTCCGCCAGCGTCGCCTCCTGGCGCGCGATCTCCGCGTCGTTCCACGCCGCCCCGGCGCGAATGGCCGCCGTCACCGCCTCGCGGTCCGGCGCCGAAATCTTGCGCCACAGCGTCTCGTTCACCACCACCAGGCGTGGCGTGATCACATGCCCGGTCAGCACGAGATACTTCTGCACCTCGAACAGCTTCCCCGCCTGGATCGTCGGCAGCGGGTTCTCCTGCCCATCCACCGCCCCCTGCGACAGCGCGAGGTACAACTCGCCGAAATTCATCGGCGTCGGCTTGGCCCCCCAAGCCTCGGTCATCGCCACGAACGTATCCACCTCCGGCACCCGCAGCTTGAACCCCACCATGTCGGCCGCCGTATGCACCGCCCGCTTGCCCGTCGTGAGGTGCCGCTTGCCGTAGTAGTTGGACGCGATGATCCGCATGTCGCGCTTCTCGACCAGGCTCTTGTTCAACTCATCGATGAACGGCGAGGCCAGCGCCCGGGCCATCTGCGCCGCGTCCTTCCAGATATACGGCGCCTCGATGATCGACATCTGCGGCAGGAACTGCCCGATCAACGCGCCCCCCTCGGTCACCAGGCCCATTGCGCCCGAACTGGTCGCCTCCACCATGTCCCGCGACCCGCCCAGCTGGCCGGACGGAAAGGTCTGGATTTCCACCCGCCCGGAGGTCTTTTCCTTGACCTCCTTCGCCGTCCGCTCCGCCGCCTGCACCGAAGGATGCGTCGGCGCCTGCACATCGCCCCACCGCAGCACGATGGCGCTCTGCCCGCGCGCGATGGCGGGCGCGAACAAGGTGGCGGAAGCGGCAAGCGCGGCGCGACGGCCGAGGCGAAGGGTCATCCGGAGTTCCTCCCATGGAACATGATCGTTGTTGCGACGACCCTAGCGGTCTGCCGGCTTCTGCAAAAGGGAAGGGCTTCTTTTTTGAAAAAAAGAAGCAAAAAACTTCTGTCCGTTGCCGCTTGCGCCATCACCGGGGGTTGCCGGCAATGGCGCGGGGCGCGGTTAGATTTTGCCGTGGTAGGCGATGTCGTAGAGTTCCAATGCGGCGGCTTTCGTCAGCTCTATCGGGTTGCCGCCCGCGGTCGGGTCGACGATAGCCATGTCGGCCATCAGGTCGGCCTGCGTCAGGTCCACCCCGAAATCCTTCAGCGTATGCGGCACCCCCACATCCCGCCGGAGGTCCAGCACTGCCGCCAGATACGCATCGAAACTCGCCGCCATCCCGCAATACGCCGCCAGCCGCGCAATCCTGGTCTCGATGGCCGCCCGGTTGAACACCAGGATGTACGGCATGAACACCGCATTGGTCATCCCATGATGGGTGTTCAACAACGCCCCCATAGGATGGGACAGCGCATGCATCGCCCCCAGCCCCTTCTGGAACGCCGTGCTCCCCATCGAGGCCGCCGCCAGCATCTTGGCCCGCGCATCGAGGTTGGTCCCATCCGCCACCACCAGGCGCAAATTCTCATGCACCAGCCGTGCCCCTTCAACGGCGATCCCATCCGCCATCGGATGAAACCCCGGCGCGCAATACGCCTCCAGGCAATGCGACAGCGCATCCATGCCCGTCCCGGCGGTGACGAACTTCGGCAGCCCCACTGACAACTCGGGGTCCGAAATCACCGTCCTGGGCATCATCAGCGGATGGAAAATCACCTTCTTGGTGTGCGTCTCGCTGTTGGTGATCACCCCCGCGCGCCCGGTTTCAGACCCCGTCCCCGCCGTCGTCGGCACTGCCACGATCGGCGCGATACCGGCCGGATTGGCCCGCGTCCACCAGTCCCCGATATCCTCGAAGTCCCACAACGGCCGCGTCTGCCCGGCCGCGAACGCAATCACCTTGCCGCAATCCAGCGCCGATCCGCCGCCGAACGCGATCACCCCGTCATGCCCGCCGGCCCGGAACGCCGCTACGCCGTCCTCGACATTGCGGTCGATCGGATTGGCCTGAACCTTGTCGAACACCGCCACCCCAAGCCCCGCCGCCCGGCAGATCTCCACCGCCCGCGCAATCATGGGCAACCCGGACAGCCCGGGATCGGTCACCAGCAACGGCCGCTTCATGCCGGCGGCCGCGCAGGCCTCCGCAAGCTCGGCCAGCCGGCCGGCGCCCATGCGAATGGCGGTGGGATAACTCCAGTTGGCACGAAGGGACATGACACGACTCTGTATTGTGACGAACCACTCAGACCTAGCACGCCCCGCCCGATGCCGCGACCTGGACAGCCCGCCACACAGTCACTACCGTCATGATAGCGAAGGGGGAGAAACCATGACCCAGCCAACCCGAACCGCCGTCGTCGTCGGCGCCGGTGACTATATCGGCGCCGCCATCGTCCGCCGTTTCGCCGCCGAGGGCTTCATCGTCCTCGCCGCCCGCCGCAACGGCGACAAGCTCACCCAACTCGCCGCCGAAATCGCCGTCACCGGCGGAACCTGCCTCCCGCGCAGCGCCGACGCCCGCAAGGAGGCGGACATCACCGCCCTGATGGCCGAGGCGGACGCCATCGCCCCCCTCGAAGCGGTCATCTTCAACGTCGGCGGCAACGTGAACTTCCCCCTGCTCGAAACCACCGAGCGGGTGTTCCGCAAAGTCTGGGAAATGGCCTGCTACGCCGGTTTCCTCACCGGGCGCGAGGCCGCCCGCCACATGATCCCGCGGGCCCGCGGCTCCATCTTCTTCACCGGCGCCACCGCCAGCCTGCGCGGCGGCAAGGGCTACGCCGCCTTCGCCAGCGCGAAATTCGGCCTGCGCGCCATCGCCCAATCCATGGCCCGCGAACTCGGCCCCGCCAACATCCACGTCGCCCACCTCGTCATCGATGCCGGCGTCGATACCGAATGGGTCCGCGCCCGCATGGCCGCCGCCGGCCGCACCCCCGAGCCCGATCGCCTGATGAACCCCGCCTCCATCGCCGAAACCTACTGGCAACTCCACACCCAGCCGCGCGACGCCTGGACCCACGAACTCGATCTCCGCCCCGCAGAGGAAACCTGGTGACATGACCACGGCAGAATTCCACTTCGACTTCGGCAGCCCCAACGCCTACCTCGCCCACCGCGTGCTCCCCGCTATCACCGCGCGCACCGGCATCGCCTTCAAATACGTCCCCATCCTGCTCGGCGGCGTCTTCAAGGCCACCGGCAACCGCAGCCCGATGGAGGCCTTCGCCGGCATCCCCGCCAAGCTCGCCTACGAACGCCTGGAGATGCAGCGCTTCATCGCCCGCCATCACCTCACCGCGTTCCAGCGCAACCCGTTCTTCCCGGTCAACACCCTGCAACTCATGCGCGGCGCCGTCGCCGCTGACTTTGAAGGCCAGCTTGCCGCCTACGCCGAAGCTGCCTTCCACCACATGTGGGAAGCGCCCAAGAAAATGGACGAAGCACCCATCATCGAAGCCGCCCTCACCGAGTCCGGCCTCGACGGCGCCCACTGGCTTGCCCGCATGCAGGAGCCGGCGGTGAAAGCGGCCCTCATCGCCAACACCGAGGCCTCCATCGCCCGCGGCTGCTTCGGCGCTCCCACCTTCTTCGTCAACGGCGAGATCTACTTCGGCAAGGACCGCCTCGCCGACGTCGAGGCCGCGATGGTCGCCGGTTAGGTCGCCCCCCGCACCAGCCGGCCGGGCAACGCCCCGGTCGGCACCCCGTCGCGATGCAGCACCACGCCCGACAGCACCGTCGCCACATACCCCTCGGTCCGCTGCACCAGCCGCCGCCCCCCGGCCGGCAGGTCATACCGCACCTCCGGCGCATGCGCCCCCAGCCGCTCGTAGTCGATCACATTGAGATCGGCCTTGTGCCCCGCCGCCACCAGCCCGCGATCAGCCAACCCCAGCGCCAGCGCATTGTCCCGGCTCAGCCGCTTGATCACCCACTCCAGCGGCAGCCGCGCGCCCCGGCTGCGATCCCGTGTCCAATGGGTGATCATCGTGGTCGGCGCCGAGGCATCGCAGATGATCGAGACATGCGCCCCGCCATCGCCCAACCCCATGATGGTGTTGGGATGCTGCATCATCTCCTGTACCGCGCCCAGGTCCCCGGCGGCATAGTTGATGATCGGCCGATACAGGATATTGCGCCCCTCCTTCTGCATCAGCAGGTCATACGCCATCGCCGCCGGCTCCACCCCCGCCCGCAGCGCCTGCGCCGCCACCGAAGCCTCCGGCCCCGGCTCGTAGTCCGGCCGCTCGCCGAGCGGGAAAATCTTCTCCCATGTCGTCAACCGATGCCGCAGCGTCGCGTCCTCGGTATGCTCCGCCAGCAACCGCGCCCGGAACTCGGGCGTCCGCAACGCCGCCAGCTTGGCCGGGAAAGGCAGGGCGGCAATCTCCTTCCATGTGGGGCAGCCGATGAACGGGTTCTGCGAAATCTCGAACCCCAGCATCACGCCCACCGGCCGCGCCATCACCTGCCCGGTGATCTTCTCCCCCGCCGCATTGGCTTCCTCGATGTGCCCGAGGATGCGCCGCCACGCCTCCGGCCGCTGCTCCCGCTGCAACAGCGAAATCGTCATCGGCCGGCCGGACCCCGCCGCCAACCGCCGCAGCATGGCGAACTCGCCATCGACATCCTCGAAATCCGAAATCACCTGCAACCACCCGCCGCCCAGCGCCGCGGCGATCTCGGCAAGTTCGCTCTCCTCGGCCCGCAACGTGGGCGTATGCCGCCCATCCAGCGTCTTGTGCGCCAGCGTCCGCGAGGTCGAAAACCCCAGCGCCCCGGCCCGTATGCCCTCCGCCGCCAGCCGCGCCATCTCCGCCCGATCGGCTGGCGTCGCCGGCTCCCGGTTCGCCCCGCGCTGCCCCATCACATGCACCCGCAACGCCGCATGCGGCACCTGGGCGGCCACATCCACATCATACCGCCTGGCCGCGATCGCATCGAGGAACTCCGGAAAACTCTCCCAGTTCCACGGCAACCCCTCCGTCAGCACCACCTCGGGGATGTCCTCCACCCCCTCCATCAGCTCCACCAGCATCTTGCGCCGCGCGGGCAGGCAGGGCGCGAACCCCACCCCGCAATTGCCGATCAGCACCGTCGTCACTCCATTCCACGATGACGGCGTGATGTGGCTCCCCCACGTCACCTGCGCATCGTAATGGGTGTGCACATCGACAAACCCCGGGGTTACAATCTTCCCCCGCGCGTCGATCTCCTCCGCCCCCAGCCCGGGCACCGCGCCCACCGCGACGATCCGATCCCCATCGATCGCCACATCCGCCACCACCGGCGCGCCGCCGGACCCGTCCACCACCAGCCCGTTGCGAATAACCAGCGTGTGTTCCATGGCATTTCCCCGCGTTGGCCGCTCGCGCGCGTGCTCTATTCGTGCATCATGCCACCACATCGCAGGGAGCGCACCATGACCGACGCCATCCAGGAAGGCACCGCCGATTTCCACGGCTGGAAAACCTGGTACCGCGTCACCGGCAACCTGGCGTCACCGAAGCCCCCGCTCGTCGTCCTCCACGGCGGGCCCGGCGCCGCGCACAACTACCTGCTGCGCTACGCCACCCTTGCCGCCACCGGCCGCGCCATCATCCACTACGACCAACTCGGCGTCGGCAACTCCACCCATCTGCCCGAAAAAGGGCCGGACTTCTGGCAGGTCCCCCTCTTCGTCGAGGAACTCGACAACCTGCTCCATCACCTCGGCATCGCCGGCGCTTACCATGTCCTCGGCCAAAGCTGGGGCGGCATGCTCGCCGCCGAACACGCGGTGCGCCGCCCCGCCGGCCTGCGCAGCCTCATCATTTCCAACTCGCCGGCTTCCATGGCGCTCTGGCTCCAGGAAGCCAACAAACTCCGCGACCAGTTGCCGCCCGAGGTCCAGGCCACCCTCCTGCGCCACGAAGCCGCCGGCACCACCGACACCGCAGATTACAATGACGCCGTGCGCGTCTTCTATGACCGCCACGTCTGCCGCATCCCCTGGCCCCCCGAAGTCGAAGCGACCTTCGCCGCCATCGCCGCCGACCCGACGGTCTATCACACCATGAACGGCCCCTCGGAGTTCCACTGCATCGGCACCATCAAGGACTGGTCGATCATCGACCGCCTGCCGCATATCCAGGCCCCCACCCTGCTTATCTCAGGCCGCCATGACGAAGCCACCCCGCCCGTGGTCCAGCCCTTCGCCGACAACATCCCCGACGTCCGCTGGACCATCTTCGAGTATTCCAGCCACATGCCCCACGTCGAGGAACCCGAAGCCTGCCTCGCCGCGGTCGCCGCCTTCATCGCATCCTACGACTAGCCGGCCCTACTTCGGCGCCAACTCGCCATACCAGTAGGCAGCCGTCACCCCGCCATCCATCAGGAAGTCGCTGCCGGTGATGAACGCCCCGCCGCGCCGCCCAGGTATTGTGCGTCACTCACCTGCTCCAGCCACGCCACCGCCGAACCGTTGAGCTTCTCCGCGATGGCGATATGGCTCATCGCGGTGGTGGCGGTGGCGCCGTGCCAATGCTTCTCGCCGGGCTCGAACCACACTACGTCGCCGGGCCGGATCACCTCGATCGGCCCGCCCTCGCGCTGCGCCCAGCCGCACCCGGTGGTGACAATCAGGGTCTGCCCGAATGGATGGGTATGCCACGCCGTCCGTGCGCCCGGCTCGAACGTCACCAGCGCGCCGCCCGCACGGGCCGGCTCCGGCGGGCCGAACAGCGGATCAATCCGCACCGTCCCAGTAAAATACGCCGCCGGCCCCTTGCCCGAAGGCTGCGACCCACTCCGCCTGATGTCCATGATCCCGCCCTCCCTGGTGCCACGTCCCCACCATAGCCCCTCCAACTATCGTGATTAATAGCTGATATCCGCCTGACCTCATGAGGAGGGATCATGAAATCGCACGCCAAAACCTCCTCGCCTTCCACGCTGTCGCCCGCGAACGCAGCTTCACCCGCGCGGCGGCGAAAGTCGGCGTGTCGCAATCCGCCCTCACCCGCACCACCCGCAGCGCCGCCCCCACCGAGGCCGGCGAACGCCTGCTGCGCACCGCCGGTCCGCATTTCGACGAAATCGACGCCCAACTCGCCGCCCTCACCGAACTGCGGGAGAAACCGGCCGGCACCGTGCGCATCACCGCCGGCGAGCACGCCGCCGAAGCCGTCCTCTGGCCCGCTCTCGCCCGCCTCCTGCCCGACTACCCCGACATCAACATCGAGGTGATGGTCAACAACGGCCTGACCGACATCGTCGCCGGCCACTATGACGCCGGCATGGGCCTCGCATATCTGCCCGAGGATACCGTTCGGACAGAACTCGCCTGCAACCGTCTGGTGCACGTGCTTGACGACTGGTGCCCGCCCTTCGCCGGCTACCTTCTCTACTACCCCAGGCGCCGCCAACTCGCCCCGGCTTTTGTCGTTCTCGTTAACGCGCTACGTTGTCATGCAAGCCATGCATGGTTGTCGAAGTAAACAACCTGCATACGAATTCGATGGATTGTAACAATGCATTAGACAATTCGAGAACCCGCAATAAACCCGGCCTCACAACCCGCCATCGGCCGAAAAACCTGCCTACCCCCCCCGATCCTGCTCCGCCAAATCACCTTCGACTGAATTTGACACATCCGTCCGTTGGACAGATCATTACATATGTCCCCACTACGATACCTCCGATCTCGAAAATTTCACCTTGTTCCAGGCTATTTCCGGCCCGGAACGCTCAACGCCTACCCGCTCGCCAGCCTGCTCCTCGGCCTGACGACGATCCTGCGGGTCGCCCTGGGCGGCGCCTTCATCGGCGCACCGTTCATCATGTTGTTCCCGGTCATCGTGGCCACCGCGATGAGCGGCATCGTGGTCGGCCTGTTCTCGGTCACGGCCAGTGCGGTCCTCGCCTGGTATTTCTTCCTGCCGCCACAATTTCGCGCCCTGCTGGATCACCCGCAGCACCTCTACGTCCTGCTGGTCTACCTCGTCATCGGCTGCTTCACCGTCATCCTCATCGGCACGATGCGCACAGCCATCGAGAAAGGCGTGTTTGACCGGCTGATTGCCGCGGTAGTCGAAAAGAGCCCGGACGCCATCCTGGTGATCGACCTGCGCGGCCGCATCGTGCGCACCAACCAGCGTGCGATCGAACTGCTCGGCTACCCGCGCGGGACCCTCACCGGCATGGCCATGGAGCGCCTCGTCCCCGAACGCTTCCGCGCCCAGCACGCCATCAACCACGCAGCCTTCGCCGCCGCCCACCGTGCCCGCGCCATGGGTTCCGGCCTCGATCTTCTCGCCCTGCGCGCCGACGGCACCGAACTGTCCGTCGATATCCAGATCACCCCGGTGAACGTCGATGATGAAACCCTGCTCGTCGTCACCATCCGGGACCTCACGGAGCATCTCACCCTCACCAAGGCGCTGGAGGCGGCCCGCGTCGAGAAGGCAGTGCTTGAGGAACGCCAGCGCGGCGCCGACGAACTCCGCGCCTGGTCCAATGCCTTCCAGCACGCCCGCGTCGCCATGGGGTTCGCCTATCCCGGCGCCGAGCATGTCGGCCTGATCAACCCCGCCTACGCCGCCGCCCACGGCCTGAGCGTGGCCGAGGCCCAGGCGCGGCCGCTGGTCGAATTCTACGCCGAGGAAGACCGCCCGCGCCTCGCCGACCTCTTCGCCGAGGCCGACCGCACCGGCCACGTCACCTACGAGGCCCACCATCTCCACGCCGACGGATCGACCTTCCCGGTGGAGATGGACATCACCAGCATCAGCGGCGCCGACGGCACCGTGCTCTACCGCGTCGGCACCATGCGGGACCTCACGGACAGCAGGCGGGCCGAATACGCCCTGCGCCAGGCCGCCAAGATGGAGGCCATCGGTACCCTCACCGGCGGTCTGGCCCATGATTTCAACAATCTCCTGAGCGTCATCGTGCTGAACCTCGATGTCGCCCAGCGCTTCCTGGTGCACTCCGAGGGCCTGCGGAAACTCATCGTCGATGCCCTCGCCTCCGCCCGCAGCGGCGCCGCCCTCATCCGCAGCCTGCTTGCCTTCGCCCGCGAGCAACGCCTCGCCCCCACCCGCATCGCCCTCAACGATCAGATCTCCGCCACCTATCACATGCTCTCGCGCATCCTCGGTGACGATATTGAAATCGAGATGAATCTCGCGCCCGGCCTGTGGCCCGTCACCGCCGACCCCTCCCAGGTCGAGGCCTGCCTGGTCAACCTCGCCGCCAACGCACGTGACGCGATGCCCAGCGGCGGCATCCTCACCATCGCCACCAGCAACCGCACGCTCGATGCCGGCAACGCCCAACTGCCGCCCTCCACCCGGCCCGGCGATTTCGCCATGCTCACCGTCACCGACACCGGGGTCGGCATGACGGCCGAGGTGGTGGCCAAGGTCTTCGAGCCGTTCTTCACCACCAAGGAACCGGGCAAGGGCACCGGCCTCGGCCTGAGCATGGTCTTCGGCTTTGCCACCCAATCGGGCGGCCACATCACCGTGGGTAGCGAACCCGGCGTCGGCACCACCTTCAGCCTGTTCCTTCCCCGCGCCCCCGATGTCGCCCCTCTTGAGGCCGCCCGCGCCGCCAGCGCCCTCCAGCCGGTGCGGGGCAACGGCGAGGTCATCCTCGTCGTGGAGGACAACGCCGCGGTCCGCGAAACCGTTGTTGCCAACCTCGCCCACCTCAACTACCGCCCCCTCGAAGCCGCCTCCGCCCCGGCCGCCCTGGCGCTGCTCGAAATCGAGCCGGTCACCCTGGTGTTCAGCGATGTCATGATGCCCGGCGGCATGGATGGGTTCGAACTGCGGGACCAAGTGGCCGCGCGATGGCCCGCGGTGCGGGTGCTGCTGACCTCCGGCTACCTCGGCCACCGCATCATCCAGCACGGCGACGGTGACATGTTGCCCCCCGGCCTGCTCGGCAAGCCGTATGATCTAAATCAACTCGCACGAGCTATCAATGACGCATTGGTCAGTTGAAATTTGATCTGGATCAATTTTGATCCGGCACCAATCGTGTAATTCCTTCGCTGTGCCCAGGTCAGGGTATCCGGGGGCCGAACATGAGCGGCGGGATCGTGGCTATTATTGACGATAGCCAACTAATTCTTGATTCATTGAAGCTGGTCCTCAACATGTACGGCTTTGCCGTAAATGTCTACGCATCCCCCGTGTCCTTCCTCGAAGACCACGCCGCCCGCCCGGCCTGCCTCATCGTCGACCAGAACATGCCCGGCATGAAGGGCGTCGAACTCGTCACGCGCCTCCGCGAGGACGGCAACGCCGTGCCCGTGCTGCTGACCACCGGCGTGCCGTTGAACGACATGACCGACAACGTCGCCCGCCTCGATATCGAGCGGGTGCTCCTCAAGCCGGTCGAACTCGAAGTCCTGCTGAAATTCGTCACCCGGCACTGCTGACTGCCGGCATCCCCGGGCGCGATTTGGTGCGCCGCCCCATGCTGTCCTACCCTCCCGCCGCACGGCATTGTGGAGGTGGCATGACGGTCTATGTCGACAACATGCGCGCCCAGGTCGGCCGCCACCAGGTCTGCCACATGATGGCCGATACCGAGGCCGAACTCGAAGCCATGGCGCAGCGGATCGGCCTGTCCCACCGCTGGCGCCACGGGGACCACTTCGATGTCCCGCTCGACCTGCGGGCCCGGGCGGTCGAAAGCGGCGCCGTCGAGATCACCCAGCGCGAGATGGTTCGCGTCCGCCAACGCAACCGCGCCCCGCCCTTGACGCTGCGCGGAGCCCCGGCGCAGCATCCGCCGCGCGGTCGCGGTGAAGAGTAGCCCGCCAACCGGGACACCGGTATGATGCAGCACGTTGAAAGGACTACAAACCGATGCGCGCGATTTTCGTCATGATCAAATGCGAGATGGGTCAGGTCTACAAGGTCGCGCAAACCGCCGCGGATACCATCGAGGAACTCTCCGAACTCCACTCCACCTCCGGCCAGTATGACCTGCTCGGCAAGTTCTACCTCGAACCCGAACAGGACACCGGCCTCTTCGTCACCGAACGCCTGCAAACCATCCCCGGCGTGAAAGACACCTACACCCTCGTCACCTTCAACGCCTTCGTCGGCGGCGCGCGCTGACGGCAGGCGCGCGGGCCTCACTCCCCCGGATGCACGAAGCGGATCGCGTTGTCGTCCTGCACATTGGTCTCGTAGCGCAGCCCCGCCTTCGTCGCCCAGCTATGCTTCTGCCAATAGAGCGGGATGATCCCCACATCGTCCCGCACCGCGAGGCGCGTCGCCTCGGCGAACAACCCGTCGCGCCGCGTCTCGTCGAACTCCGCCAGCCCCTGCGCCAGCAGCGCATCGAACGCCGGGTTGGAATACTGCGTCCGGTTCGAACCCCCCATCCCCGCCGCCACATTGCGCGTCGCCAGCAATGACTTCAGCCCCTCCGAGGCATCCGGCGCCCCGCTGTTGTAGGCCCACAGGAACAGACTGAACTTCTGCTGCGCCGCCTGCCCGATGATCACGTTGAACGGCATCGACACCACGGCGTTGATCTTGATCCCGCCCCGGGTGAACATCTGCCCGAGCGCCTGCAACACCGCGCTGTCCTCCGGAAACCGATCGTTAGAGGAATGGATGGTCAACCCGAACCCCTGCGGATAGCCCGCCTCCGCCAGCAGCCGCTTGGCCCCCTCGATATCCAACCCATCCGGCAACAGGTCCGCCGCATAGCCGCCTTGGCCCGGCGGCACGATCTGCCCGGACACCACGCCCTGTCCGCCGGCCACCCGCTCCACCAAAGCTGCCCGGTTGATCATCTTCGACAGCGCGCGGCGCACCCGCACATCCGCCAGCGGGTTCTTCGCCAGCGGCGCCCCCGCCAGATCGGTCGCAAACGGCGTCACCGCCCGTGGACTGTCGATCGCCAGGAACGTGATGCGATTGGTCAGCCCCGACCACACCCGCAATTCCTTGCGCGCCGTCACCGTCGGCACATCGTTGGGCGGCACCCCGTCAATCACATCCACCGACCCCGCCATCAGGTCGGCGATCCGCGACGCGGTGTTCTGGATGAACCGAAGCGTCACCCGATCGAACTCCGGCACCCCGCGCCAATGCGCCTTGAACCCCTGCAACTCCAGCCGGTCGCCGCGCTGCCACGAGACGAACCGGTACGGCCCAGTGCCGATCGCCGCCCGCCCGCTGTTGAAATCCTCCGTCGTCGCCCCGGTCGCCGCCTTCCTGGAAACGATGAAGACATTGCCGATCTCATCCATCAGCATCGGCTTGGGCGTCTTCGTCCGCACTACTATGGTGGTCGCATCCACCACATCCACCCCCGCCACCGAGGCCACCGAACGCGTCCACGGCGCCGCCGCCCCCACCAGGTGGTTCGGCCGATCGAGCGAAAACGCCACATCCTCCGGCCCGAACGGCGTGCCGTCATGGAACGTCACACCGCTGCGCAGCTTGATCTCCCAGCGCAACGCATCAAGCGCCCGCCAGGATGTGGCGAGCCCCGGCGTCATCTCCTGGCGCGCATTCATCTCAACAAGCCGGTCGAAGATGTTCTGGTTGGTCGAAACATCATTGCCCGCGTCATTGAAATGCGGATCGATCGCCGCATGCTCGGTCCCCCGCCCGAACACCAGGTCACCCGCCTCGGCGGGCCCCGCCAGCACAACGCACAAAGCCGCGGCAATGAAGCGCATATGGAAATCTCCCCAGGCTATCGCCGTGGCGTGGCGACTATTGGTCCGGCACGCCGCCGCAAACACCTGGGGGCCTCCCCGGCGGCACCGCCACCAGGAAGACCCCCAAACATTCCGCCGCCCGTGGCCGCTAGCTGTTCGGCCCGCGCTCCATCGAATACGGCTGCCAACGCTGCAGATCGGTCTTGGTCAGCACCGTCGGATTGACGCAGCTCATCGGCCACCGCCCGGCCAGCAGCAGCGCCAGTTCCTGCCCAACCCGACGCTTGCGCGCCGGATCGAACCGCGCCGAGGCCGAGGCGTTATGCGGCGACAGGATCACATGCGGCATCTGCAACAGCGGATTGTCCTGCCGCGCCGGCTCCACCTGGAACACGTCGATCCCGGCCCCGGCGATCCACTTCTCCTGCAACGCCTTGATCAGCCCATCCTCCTGCACGGTGGCACCGCGGCCGGTATTGATGAAAATAGCGTTCTTTTTCATCATCTTGAAGTGCTTCTCCATCAGCATGCCCTGCGCTTCCGGCGTCGCCGGCGCGTGCATGGAAACGAAGTCGGACTTGGTAAGCACTTCCTCAAGCGTCGCCGGCTCCACCCCATACGGCGGCATCACCAGCTCCTCGATGAACGGATCGTACGCGATCATCCGCAGCCCGAACGCCCGCGCCCGCATCGCCACTGCCCGCGCCACATGCCCAAACGCGATGAACCCCAGCGTCATCCCCATCAGGCGCGGCACCTGCAACAACTGCGGCCGCCCATCGCGCCAGCGCCCCTCGCGCACCATCTTGTCCTGCTCGATCGCCCGCCGATGCGTCGACAGCAGCAGCATCATCGCGTGATCCGCGACTTCCTCGATGAACGTATCCGGGCAATTGGTCACCGGCATGTTGCGCGCGCTCGCGGCTGCAACGTCCACATAATCCACGCCCACCGTGCCCAGCACGATCCCGCGGCAGGTCGCCGGCAGCGCCGCGATCATCTTCGGCGTGAATGACATCCCCTTGGCATAGATCGCATCGGCATCCCGCGTGCCGGCGATGAAGCCTTCCTCGGTCGCCGGGCATTCGACGATCTCGGCGTCCATGTGCTGGAGCGCCTCCATCTCGTAGTCGTAACCGCCCCCCGGCGACGGTGAAGCTCGCCCCCTCCGGCGTCACAATCTTGAACTTGGCCATGCTGTTTCTCTCTCCTCTAGGATTTCGGGGGGCGGGCTCGAACGGCCGCCTCATTCACGTCGATGCCCCACCCCGGCGCGGTCGGCAAGACCAGTTCGCCGTTTTCGATGACCGGCACCCCCGTGAAAAACTCATCGCGCCACGCCACGCTGTCGATATCGATTTCCATGATGCGGAAATTTGGGATCGCCGCGCAGAAATGCGCCGAGATCATCGAGCACACATGGCCGTAGAAATTATGCGGCGCGCAGTTGATCTCATAAACCTCCGCCATCGCCGCCGTCTTCACGCTCTCCGCCAACCCGTTCCACACCACGTCGATGATCGCCACATCGGCGGCATGCGCATCGAAATACGGCTTGAACTCGCGCCGATGGCACAACGTCTCGTACGAGGCGACAGGGCAGGGGGAGGCCGCCCGCACATCCGCCAGCGCCGCCGGATCATGCATATCCACCTCCAGCCACGTCAGGTTGTACGGCGCCATCGCAGCCGCCACCTGGCGGAACCCCTCGGTCTTGAAATGGAAATTCACATCCAGCATCAGCCCCATGTCCGGCCCCGCGCCCGCCCGGCACGCCGCCACGCTGTCCACCGCGGCCTGGATGATCCCGTTGTCCCAGTTCAACTCCGGCCACCCCGGCGTCCGCCCGAATCCCGGCGAAAACGGCACCAGCTTGCCATCCCGCGCCGGCATCAAATTGGTCTTCAACGCCCGGAACCCCTGCTTGCGGATATCCTCGCAATGCAGCGCCAGATCGTCATAGGTCAGCAGCGGCTTCACGCCCATCAGCGCCGCATTGCGCACCCGATAGGTCCCGGTATGGGACCAGTACACCGGGATCCGATCCCGCACCGGCCCGCCGAACAGCGCGTACACCGGAATACCGAGGTCCTTCGCCTTCACATCCAGCAACGCATTCTCGATCGCCGCGATCGCCTGGTGGTTGATCCCCCCGCGCGACTGCCGCGTCGCCACATGCAGCGTCGAGATGATCCGCTCCACCGGCCGCGGGTCCTGCCCGACTAGTGAGCCCGCCAGTGCATCGATCACGCTGGACAGCCCGGCACTGCCGAAGCTCTCGTTGTATTCCGACCATCCGATGATCCCGCTATCCGTGGTGATCTTCAGAAACGAGAACAATCGCCAACCAGCGTCGGCACGCAGGGTTTCGACCGCGCGTATTTTCATGTTTCCTCCGGATGGCGTTATCGTCGTTCGCCACACAGCAACACGTCGAGCCGCGGCGAGCAAGCGGCCAGGGAGCATGAGATGAGCAAGCTTGCAGGGAAGATCGCCTGGGTCACCGGCGCCGGCACCGGCATCGGCGAAGGCGCCGCACACGCACTGGCCGCCGAGGGCGCCACCGTCATCCTCACCGGCCGCCGCCCCGGTCCGCTGAAGGATGTCGCCGCCGCCATCACCGCCGCCGGAGGCAAGGCCCACGCCAAGGCCGGCGACATGACCGACGCCGCCGTGGTGCAGGGCATCGCCGACTGGATCGTCAAGAAATTCAAGCGCCTCGACATTTTCGTCGCCAACGCCGGCATCAACATCCTCGATCGCTCCTGGGACAAGATCTCCCCCCTCGGCATCGACACCGTGCTGCACGGCAACCTCGACAGCGTCTTCTACGGCGCCATCGCCGTGCTTCCCGCGATGCGCAAGCAGGGCGGCGGACAAATCATCGTCACCGCCTCCATGGCCGGCCGCTGGGTCGGCCTGATGAGCGGCCCCGCCTACGTCGCCGCCAAACACGGCGTGGTGGCCGCCTGCCACACCATCAACATGCAGGAATGCGTCAACAACATCCGCTGCACCGCCGTCCTCCCCGGCGAAGTCGCCACCCCCATCCTCGACAAGCGGCCGGTCCCGGTGAGCCCCGAGGAACGCGCCAAAATGGCCCAGAAGGAAGATGTCGGCGATCTCATCCGCTACATCGCCTGCCTGCCCGACCACATCACCATCAACGAAGTGATGATCACCCCCACCTGGAACCGTGGCTACGTGGCAGCGTTGCAGCGCGCCGGCGTCTGACCGCCGCAAGCCTTCAAACGAGACGGCGAGAAGCGCAGAAATGTCCTTCTCGCCGTCTCGCCGTCTCTTTGTGATGCGTCCTCGGGTTGTCCTGCCGCCCCAAAGGTGCTGCGCTGCGTCCCAACAGAGGGGACCAACCAACCATGGACGACCGTTACCTGCGCACCGGCATCTTCCTCGCCCCGTTCCACGCTCTGGGCGAAAACCCCACCCTCGCGCTCGACCGCGACATGGAACTCATCGAACACCTCGATCGCCTCAACTACCACGAGGCCTGGGTCGGCGAGCATCACTCCGGCGGCTTCGAGATCATCGCCTGCCCCGAGATGTTCCTCGCCGCCGCCGCCGTTCGCACCAAGCACATCCGCCTCGGCACCGGCGTCGTCTCGCTGCCCTACCACAACCCCTTCACGCTCGCCTCGCGCATGAACCAGCTCGACCACATGACGCGCGGCCGCTGCATGTTCGGCGTCGGCCCCGGCGCCCTCGTGCATGACGCCACCAAGCTTGGTATCGATCCCGCCGACCAGCGCCGCCGCATGAACGAAGGGCTCGACGCCGTGGTCGAACTCCTCAACGGCCGCGTCGTCACCCAGAAATCCGACTGGTTCGATCTCACTGGCGCCCAGCTCCAACTCAAGCCCTACTCCCAGCCCGGCATGGAAATGGCCGTCGCCTGCGCCCGCTCCCCGGTCGGCGCCATCGCCTCCGGCCGCCACGGTATCGGCATGCTCTCCATCGGCGGCACCTCGGATGACGCGCTCAAGGCCCACGCCGCCAACTGGGGCATCTATCAGGAAAACGCCGCCGCCAACGCCAAGATCGCCGACCGCAGCAAATGGCGCATCGTCACCTTCGCCCACATCGCCCCCACCCGCGAACAAGCCCGCCGCGAAGTCGAATTCGGCCTGGCCGACTACTGCAAATACTTCACCGACGTCGCAACCTTCCCCATCATCCCTCCCGGCATCTCGGACCCGCTCGAATACCTCACCAGCCAGGGCCTGGCCTGCATCGGAACCCCCGATGACTGCGTGAAACACTTCGAGCGCCTCTGGCAAGGCTCCGACGGCGGCTTCGGCGCCGTGCTCCTGCTCGCCCACAACTGGGCCGATTTCGAAGCCACCAAACGCAGCTACGAACTCATGGCCCGCTACGTCCACCCGCATTTTCAACGCAATTCCAACGCCCTGCGCCGCCATAGCTACGACGTCGCCACCGCCAGCCACGACAGTTGGGGCGCCGCGTCGGCCAAGGCGGTCAATGTTGAGATCGAGAAATATAAGGCGGCTAAGGGCGGGGTTTGAAGTAATAGGCAAGCGCTTCTTTTTGAAAAAAGAAGCAAAAACTTTTTATCCGTTGGCGTTGCCCCTCTCCCGGGAGAGGGGCGAAGCCAACGGATAGACGTTTTTTGGTTCTTTTTTTCAAAAAAGAACGCCTTGCCTTTACCCCTTCATCACCGCCCGCGCGATATCCGGCCGATCGGTGCACAACCCGTCCACCCCCCAGCCGATCAACCGCGCCATATCGCCGGCGTCATTCACCGTCCAAGGCACCACCTTCAACCCCAGCGCATGCGCCTCCGCGATCCCCGCTTGCGTGAGCGAGCGAAACTGCGGCGCCCACCCCGCCTGCCACGGTGCCCCCGCGGCCGCCCGCGCCACCGCCGCCGGCGTGCTGCCCACATACCCCGGCATATCCCACCACAGCCCCGGCGCCGCCTCGTTGCTCGGGCTGGTCAACCAGAACAACGGGATCTCCGGCCGCGTCCGCCGCAGAAACGCCAGGCCGCGCCAATCGAACGACCGCACCGTCATCCGCCCCGCCGACCCCGTCGCATCCGCCGCCACCAGCAGCGCCATCGCCATCGCCTCAGGGCTGACCGTCAATTCCGGCCGATCCGGCAGCGTCTTCAACTCGGCATCGATCCGCACGCCCGAGGTCGCCCGGAACACCTGCTCCATCGTCGGAATCCGCGCCCCATCCACCGGAACCTGCTCGGGAAACAGCGCCGCCTGCTCGCTCCCCGGCCGAATGCGCCCCACGTCATACAGCGCCAACTCCGCCAGCGTCATCGCCCGGATCACCGGCGCCGGCCCGCTCAGCCACGCCCCATCCGGCCCCCGCGTCAGCTCCCCATGCAACACCGGATCATGGCTCACCACCGCCACCCCATCTGCCGTCACCGCCACGTCCAACTCCAGGCTATCCACCCCAAGTGCGCAGGTGGCGACAAACCCCTCGATGGTGTTCTCGGGAAACAGCCCGCGTGCCCCGCGATGGCCTTGCAGTTCGAAGTTGCGTTTCATGCCGACCGCCCGTTTTGAGGGTCGTTTCATCCGGCCGGACAGCGCAGGAAGCAAGGGCTTCTTTTTGAAAAAAGAA
>CAIMWH010000274.1 GCA_903845065.1 uncultured Rhodospirillales bacterium
CGCCCTTTTCCTCTTCCTCCCGAGTTTTGCGCAAGGCCAGAGCGCTGCGCCTTTGGATCCTGGGCTGCGTGCGGTTGGGAACGCGATATCTGGTGGTTCTCCTGCGTCTCGGGCTGCTCCTCCTGCTGCGTTGAAGGTTGGTCCTGGTTTGGCTGTGGCGCCGGCGGAGGTGTTGCAGAACCTGGGGACTGATGTTCCGCGCCGGGTGGTTTCGGTGGTGGTTGACGGGGTTTCGGCGGAGGCTCCCTTGGGGGGCGAGGATATATCGGCGATCACGTCGGGGCTGGTGGGTCCGGCGGTTCCGACCGGTTCGATCGAGGCGGCGCGGTTGGGGTTGCTGCGGCGGTATCGGGAGTCCGGCTATCCTCTGGTGACGGTTTCGGCGGCGCTGACGGCGGATGGCAAGCTGCGCTACACGGTGACGGAGGGGCGGATCGCCGAGGTGCAGCTGGACGGGGATATCGGTCCGGCTGGCGTGAAGGTGCTGGAATTCCTGCAGAACCTGGTGAAGCCGGGCCCGGTGAGTGCGGCCAAGTTGGAGCGCTGGCTGTTGCTGGCGCAGGACGTTCCGGGGGTTGGGTTGCAGACGGTGCTGCGGCCGTCGGAGAGCGAGCCGGGGGCGTTGACGCTGGTGGCGCGGGTGTCGCGCACGGCGATCTCGGGGTATGTGGCGGCGGACAACCGGGCGTATCGCTATTCGGGCCCGGAGCAGGTGCTGGGGCTGGTGGGGTTCAACAGCCTGACCTCGCTGGGCGAGCGGACGGAGCTTTCGCTCTACAAGAGCCTGTTGAGCAACACGCAGATATTTGGCCAGGCGGCGTTCGAGACGTTCATCGGGGCGTCCGGGCTGCGCATCCGGCTGTATGCGGGGGCGGGCGATTCGACGCCGGGCGGCACCCTGAAGCAGGCGGGCTACGACGGGCAGACGGTGGTGGCGGGCGGTCAGGTGGCGTATCCGCTGCTGTATACGCGCCAGCAGAAGCTGAACCTGCTGGGCGTGTTCGACATGATCCAGTCGACGGTGTTCCTGAGCGGTTCGGGCTCGGGCCCGTCGAGCAAGGACTCGCTGCGGGTGGTGCGGCTGGGGGCTGACTACGCGTTGCAGGACATCCTGCTGGGCCCCGGGCGCCCGGCGGTGAACCAGATCACGGCGCGGCTGTCCAAGGGATTGCCGGGGCTGGGGGCGTCGCACACCGGGAGCACCTCGCTGGGGCGGCAGGGCAGCAACGTGGAATTCCTCAAGTTCAGCGCGGAGATGAGCCGCAACCAGACGCTGTTCTCGCCGTGGCAGGACGCCTCGGTGAACCTGCTGGCGGTGGTGGCGGGGCAGGGTTCGCGCGATGTGATCCCCTCGGCGGAGAAGTTCTACCTCGGCGGCATGCGCTTCACCCGCGGCTTCTATGCCGGCGAGGTGACGGGCGACAACGCGCTGGCGGCGACGCTGGAGTTGCAGCTGAACACCGGGGTGGCGGGCGAGGCGTTTGGGATGACGTATGACATCGGGTTGCAGTTCTACGGGTTCTACGATTGGGGACAGACCTGGGAGAGCCGGGCGCTGGACACCAACAAGCGGCTGGCCTCGTTCGGCATCGGGGTGCGCTCGTCGCTGACGCAGTATCTCGAACTGGACCTGGAGGGTGTGTCGCGCATGACGCGCACGCCGGAGGGCAACAGCGGGGCGATCAAGCCGCTGGGCGAGAAGGCGTTCTACTGGCGGCTGCTGGGTCGGTTCTAGGACTGGGTCGGTTCTAGGACTGGTTCACTTCCCGGACGGCACTACGACGACTGGCTGGACTTCGACTGGTTCGTAACGTTATCGCTGCGCCGCCTGGCTTCGGCCTGACGGCGGCGCGGAGAGAGTAGGATGGCACGGATGCGCAACACCGTCGGATCACGCGGCAGCAAGCGGCAGAAGCCGGAGGCCCGCATCGCTGGCACCCGCCTGCGGGACCGGGCGACGCTGCTGCGCAGCACGGCCCTGCAGGCGACGTTCGGCATCGTGCTGTTGATGCCGGCGCTGGCGCCCTCGTCGGCCTACGCGGACCCGGCGGCGAACGCGCGGCCGCAGGGCGGCACGGTGGTGGCGGGGAGTGCGGCGATCGTCAATTCGGCGACGATCACGGCGATCAACCAGTCGAGCCAGCGGGCGGCGATCAACTGGACCGGGTTCGATGTCGGTTCGCAGCAGGTGGTGCAGTTCAACCAGCCCAACGCGAGCTCGATGACGCTGAACCGGGTGAACAGCGCCAATCCGTCGCAGATCGCGGGTCAGATCACCGCGAACGGGACGATCATCCTGACCAACGCCTCGGGCGTGGTGTTCAGCCAGGGCGCGCAGGTGAACGCGCAGACGCTGCTGGTGACGACGGCGGATATCAGCAACCAGAACTTCATGGCCGGCCGCTTGGTGTTCGACACCGCGGGCAAGCCGAACGCGGCGATCATCAACCAGGGCACCATCAGCGTGGCGCAGTCGGGGCTGGCGGCCCTGGTGGCGCCGTCGGTGGCGAACAACGGGGTGATCAACGCGCGCCTCGGCACGGTGATCCTGGCGGGTGCTGCGACGCACACGGTTGATTTGTATGGCGACGGGCTGGTCTCGATCGACGTGACGAAGCAGGTCGGCCAGGCGCCGATCGGGCCGGACGGCAAGCCGGTGACGGCGCTGGTGACCAATGCGGGGATCATCCGCGCCGATGGCGGCACAATTCTGCTGACGGCGCAGGCGGTGGACGGGATCGTCAGCACGCTGGTGGACGCGGGCGGGCGGGTGGTGGCGAACACCACGGCCGCGGGCAAGACCGGCACTATTGTGATGCAGGGCGTCGGCGGTTCGCTGACGGTGGAGGGCGATATCGTGGCGGCGGGCCGCGCGCCCGGCACCACCGGCGGCAGCATCGAGCTGAACGCCACCAACGCGGTCACGCTGGCGCCGACGGCGAAGGTGAGCGCGTCCGGGCGGGCGGGCGGCGGCACCATCGCGCTGGGCACCACGCTGGCGCGCGCTTCGGGCGGCCCCACGGTGGCCCCGGCGCTGACGGCGAAGAGCACGACGATCGCCCCGGGCGCCACGGTGCGCGCGGACGCGACGGCGGCCGGCAAGGGTGGCAAGATCACCGTGCTGAGCACCGCGCAGACCACGATGGCGGGCAGCATCACCGCCACCGGCGGCAAAACCGCGGGCGATGGCGGGTTCGTCGAGGTATCCGGCAAGACCGGCTACAGCCTGACCGGCAGCGTGGATGTGTCCGCGGCGCATGGCACGGCGGGCTCGATCCTGATCGACCCGGACAACCTGACGATCAGCGGCGGCAGCACCACCCCGGCGCTGGTCACCCCGCTCGGCACCGGCACGGTGCTGTCGACCGATGACGCGGGCAACAACGACACCGTCAAGGCCTCGACGCTGAATGCGCTGACCGGCAGCGTGACGCTGCAGGCCGCACAGAACCTGACCGTCAACAGCAACCTCAGCCTGAGCGCGACGACGCTGATCCTGCAGGCCGGCAAAGACCTGACGGTGAACAACCAGATCACGTTCGCCTCGGGCAACGGCAACCTGACATTGCAGGCGGCGACGCCCGGGTTCTCGCTGTCGGACCCCACGGGCGCGCTGACCATCAAGGCGCCGATCACCGCCGGCACCGGGACGATCACCCTGCTGGCGGGCACCGGGGCGGGTGCGATCACCATCCTGGACACGCTGAGTGCGGCTGGCATCAGCCTGCAGGCGGCGGCGACCGGCACGGCGAAAATCGGCGACAACTCCAACACCGGCAAGCTGGTGGTGGGGGCGGGCGGCACCATCTCGCTGCTGGTCGATGCGGTGACGACGGGCAACAACGGGCTGGTGCTGACCACCGGCACGGGCGGCGTGGTGGAACTGGCGCCGTCGACGTCGGCGAGCACGATGGTGCTGGACAACTCGGTGCCGGGCTTCGGCCTGGCGCATGTGACGCTGAATACCGGCACGCTGCGGCTGGGCGCGGCCGGCGGCACGGTGACGGCGGCGACGCTGACGGCGGCGACGGCGGCGAACCTGAGCGCCTCGGTGGGGACGCTCGACCTGCAATCGACGACGGCGATCAACGTGACGGCGGGGCTGACGGCGGGGGCGGCGATCAAGCTGGCCACGCCGACGGCGACGCTGGGCGACGCGACGCATACCGGCGCGCTGGTGGTGGGTTCGGGCGGCACCATCTCGGTGACGGCGGACAGCTTCACCGGCACGGCGACCAAGGCGGTGCTGACCGCGCCGACCGGGGTGGTGGAACTGGCGCCCAAGACCGTGGCGACGGTGACGGATATCGGGCTGGGCAGTGCTGCGACAGCGACCTCGCTGGGCTTCATCGCCGGCAACTTCACCGCCACGGCGGGCACGCTGCGGCTGGGCAGCATCGGCGGCAGCACGCCGATCCCGACGACGATCACCGTCAACGCGGCGACCAACCTGACCACGGCGGGCTTCGGCACGCTGGATTTGCAGGCCACCGGGGCGGCGACGCAGGCGGCGGTGACGGACACGCTGACGGTGGCGACGCTGACCGGCAAGGTGGGCAGCGCCAACCTCAACGGCACCAGCAACGCCGTGGCCACTCTGGGCAGCCTGGCGGCGAGCGCCGGCGCGATCGTGCTGAACGATACGGTGGCGCTGAGCGTGCCGTCGGCCTCGGTGGTCTCGGCGAGCACCGACATCACCCTCACCGACAGCTTCGTCAGCGTGGCCCTCACCCCGGCGATCACCATGGCGGGCACCCTGGGCGCGCCCGGCACCATCAAGCTGGGCGTGAGCGACGCGACGGCGACGGGCGTGACCGGGCTGAGCCTGACCGGGGTGATCGGCACCACGGCGATCGCCACCACCACCACGGTGGTGGACCTGAACTCGGGTGCTGCGAATATCGTCCAGTCCGGCGGCTCGATCGTGGCTGCGAGCCTGACGAGCAGCGGCAGCGTGATCGGCGGCGTGACGTTGACGGCGGCGACCAACGCGATCAGCGCGCTGGGCAACTTCGCCGTCAGCGGCGGGGACCTGCTGCTGACCGACAGTGCCGCGCTACAGGTGGCGGCGGCGACCAACGTGAGCGCCGGCAACATCACCCTCAGCGACAGTGCCGCGAGCGGCGCGGCCACTCCGGCGCTCGATATCTCCGGCCACCTGAACAGCTCCGGCGTGATCAAGCTGACGGTGTCGGACAGCACGGCGGGTTCGAGCGGCAACACCGGGCTGAACCTGGCCGGCACCTTCGGCACCTCGACGACGACGCTGGACCTCAATTCGGGCAAGGCCAACATCGTCCAGTCGGCCGGCGTGCTGACGGCGGGGCTGCTGACCAGCAGCGGCGGCGTGACGGGCTCGGTGAACCTGGGCCAGGCCAATGCGATCAGCACGCTGGGCGGCTTCGTTGTCACCGGCGGCAGCTTCACGCTGAGCGATGCCAGCGCGCTGGTGCTGGCGGCGGGCTCGCTGGTGAGTGCGGCCAACATCACGATCAGCGACAGCTTCGTCAGCACCGCCACCCCGGCACTGAGCCTCGCCGGCACGCTCGATTCACCGGGCGTGATCAAGCTGTCAGCGACCGACACCACGGCGGCGACCAAAACCGGCATCAGCCTCGCCGGCACCATCGGCCTGACCGCGATCGCCAGCACCACCACCACGCTCGACCTGTCCTCCGGCTCGGCCAACATCATCGAGACCGCCGGCGGCGTGATCACCGCGAAGAAGCTGCTGAGCACCGCCACCCTCGCCAACGGCGCCGCCCTGACCCTGACCGCCGGCAGCAACGCGATCAGCACGCTCGGCACCATCACCGCCACCAACGGCGACCTCGCACTCGCCGACACCGCCGCCCTCAGCGTCCCCACCGGCACCCTGGTCAGCGCCAACAACATCACAATCACCGACAGCTTCACCAGCACCGCCGGAACCCCCGCCATCACCATCGCAGGCAGCCTCGGCGCCGCGGGGACGATCAAACTCAACGCCAGTGCGGCGGGGGCCGCGGGCAAGACCGGCATCGCCCTGAGCGGCGTGGTCGGCACCACCGCGTTTGCCACCACGACGACGATTGTTGACCTCGCCACCGGCTCGGCCAATGTCGTCCAGACCACCGGCTCCATCACTGCGGCAAGCTTGCAATCGAGCACCGGCATCACCGGCAATGTCACGCTTGACGCTGCCACCAACGCCATCGCGGTGCTTGGCAATACCACGGTGAAGGACGGCAACCTGCTGCTTACCGACAGCCAGCCGCTGCTGGTACTTGGTACAGTGCTTGGCGATGCGACCGGCCCGGTGAACAGCGACGTGATCCGCATCATCGATACCGCGGTGACGCTGCCTGCCATCCAGGTGGGCGACAATGCCGCCACGCCTGGAGCGTTGAAGCTGGCAACCGGCGGGGCGATCACCTCCGTCACCGGCACCATCGCGTTGAAGGCGGATAGTCTTGCGAAGGGCACCGCGGGCGGCACGCTTTCGGCCTCCACCGGCGTGCTGGAAGTGGCGCCGGACGGCACCACGGTGACGGACATCGCCCTCAGCGGCGCGAGTGTCGCGGGCACCACGCTCGGATTCTCGATCGGCACCTTTACGCTGGATGCGGGGACCCTTCGCCTTGGCCGCGTGAGCGGCGTGACGAGTGCATCGACGATATCTGTTGCGAGCAATACCGACTTGTCTGCGGTGATCGGGACGTTGGATCTGCGTTCGAGCGGGGCTGTCACGCAGGCCGGCTGGCTGAAGGTTGGGACTTTGACGGGGTCGGTTGGCAGCCTGGCGTTTGGGTCGCAGGGCAATGCGAACCAGGTCGGGGTGTTGCGGGATCTGGCGAGCACGGCGGGCGATCTGGTGGTGAGCAGCGGGACTGCGCTGAGCACGGCGGGCCTGGTGTCGTCGAGTGCGAACCTCACGTTGAGCGACGGGTTTGTCAGCACGGCGACGCCGGCGTTGACGATCGGGGGCACGCTGGATGCGGCGGGGGTGATCGCGCTGTCGGCGACGGACACCACGGCGGCGGGCAACACCGGCATCAGCCTCGGCGGCACCATCGGGCTGACCGGGATCGCGACCACCGCCACCACGCTCGATGTGTCGTCCGGCTCGGCCAATGTGGTCGAGACGGCGGGCGGGGTGATCACGGCGAAGGTGCTGTTCAGCAGCGGCGGGCTGCTCAATGGCGCGTCGCTGAGCCTGGGCGCCGGCAGCAATGCCATCGCCGGGCTGGGGACCATCGCGGTCGGCAACGGGGATTTCGTGCTGGCCGATACCGCGGCGCTGAGCGTGCCCTCGGGCACCCTGGTGAGCGCCAACAACATCACGCTGTCCGACAGCGCGGCGAGCAGTGCGGTGACGCCGGCGCTGTCGGTGGCCGGCACGCTGGCGCTGAACGGCACCGGCACGGTGGTGCTGCGCAGCACTGATGCCACCACTTCGACCGGCCATACCGGCATCGCGCTGTCCGGCACCATCGGCAGCGCGTCGGGCACGCTCGATCTGGCATCGGCGCAGGCCGACATCACCCAGACCGCGGGCAAGGTGCTGGCCGCGGTGCTGACCAGCACCGGTGGCGCGGCGGGCGCGGTGACGCTGACCAGCGCCACCAATTCGGTCGGCACCCTGGGCGCCTTCGCCACCACCGGCGGGGACTTCCAGTTGACCGACAAGATCGGCCTGGTGGTCAACGCCAATGTCTCGGTCAGCGGGACGCACAACCTGCGGCTGGTCGATCTCAACGCGGCCGGCGTGACATTGGGCGACGCGACGACGGCGGGCACGCTGTCGCTCGGCGGCGCCGGCACGCTGTCGATCCAGGCGGATGCGCTGGCGGCGAATTTCGGCGGCACCCTCGCGGCAGCCACTGGCGTGCTGGAAGTGGCGCCGTTCACCGGCAGCGGCACCATCGCGCTGGGCACGCTGAGCACGTCCGGCACGCTGGGCATCGATCCTGCGGCCTACACGCTGAACGCCGCCACGCTGCGCCTCGGCGCCATCAACGGCACCGCCACCGGCGCCGGCATCGTCATCGCGACGGCGACCGACCTCACCATCGCCAACCACGGCGCCACCACGCTCGATCTGCAAACCACCGGCGCGGTGACGCAGAACGGCGCCCTGACGGTGAACACGCTGACCGGCAAGGTGGTCAACACGATCACCGGCAGCCTGGGCAGCATCACCCTGATGCAGGCCAACAGCATCGCCACGCTGAACAACCTGGTGGCGAGCGGTAACGTATCCATCGTCGACGCCACGGCGCTGACGGTGCAGGGCACCACCGGCCTGATCGCCGGGGCGGCCGGCGCCACACCGGGCTCCACCCTGAGCCTGGCCGTCACCGGGGATCTCACGCTGGGCGGGCCGATCGGCAACGGCGGCACCGGCACTGTGAGCCTCTCGACGGTGACGTCGGGCAACATCAACGTCGGCGCCGGGTCGACGCTGTCGTCGGGCAGCACGCTGGCGATCCTCTCGGCCGGCACGTTCGCGCAGACCGGCGGGCTGGTGAATGCCCCGGTGATCACGCTGGGCGCCGGCAATGTGTCGATGAGCGGCGGCACCATCGCGGCGAGTTCGACCATCGCGAGCTACCCGAGCCTGGTTCCCCCGGGCATCTCCGCCGGCGTGGGGCCGTCGATCGCCATCATCGGCGCCGCGTTCAACCAGAGCGGCGGCGTGATCGCGGCGGATGGCGGCGGCGCCAGCGTGAGCATCGTGCCGACCAGCTTCACCCAGTCGGCCGGCGTGATCAGCTCGAACGGCGCGCTGACCATCGGCGTGGGCAGCGCGACGGCGGCCGGGCAGCTCGGCACCCGGGCGGCGGCCAACGCCAGCTTCCTCCAGAGCGGCGGCACCATCGCGGCCACCGGCGCCATCAACCTGTGGTCGCAAACCACGCTGACGCAGAGCGGCGGCACCATCGCGGCCGGCAGCACGCTGGGTGCCACCGCGACTGGCAACATCGTGCAGGGCAACACCGCCCAGACCAGCAAGATCGCCACGGTGGCGCTGCTGTCGGGCACGAATGTGGCGCTGCACAGCATCACCGGCAGCGCGCTGCAGGGCGGCGACGGCATGGTGGCCGGCGGCACCGGCGCTTCGAACGACCCGACCGTCTATCCGGTGCTGATCCAGGCGCCGGCCGGCAGCACCAGCTTCTCGGTGTTCGGCGGCACGGCGAGCGTGACCGGGGCGAGCGGCTTCGTGGTGTTCTGCCCGTCCTGCAACGTGGGCGGCGCGGCACAGGCGACACCGACGATCTCGAGCGCCAGCGTCGGCGCCGCCGGGGCCACCTTGGCCGACGTGGTGCTGCTGGCCGATGCCATCACGCCGATCACCTCGGGCATCGCCGCCGGCCGGCTGGCGCTGTATTCGCAGCACGACACCAATGGCGTGGTGAAGGCCAGCCTGCTGACCGGGCGCGCCGGCATCCTGACGCAGGACGCGTCGGACCTGTCGCCCTATCCGCTGCCGGCGCTGGTGCGGGCGGCCGAGACCACCTCGATCCAGGGCACCTCCAATCCGTACTGGTCGACCGCGGCGGCGGTGACCGGCAACGTGACGTTCAGCAGCAGTGCGGTTGATGGCCTGGGTTCTGGCGGGTTCGGTTACTTCGCGACGGGGACTTTGTCTGTCGGCGCGAACGTCGCGCCTTCCGGCACGTTGACGGTGATGGGTGGCCAGGGCGCCACGGTCTACGGGGGTGTTGTTGCGCTTGGCGGTCCGTTGGTATTGACGGATGCGGCGAACGTGACGGTATCGGGTCCTGTTGCGGTTGATTCGGGGACGCTTTTTGTCACCGCGACGTCCGGGGACGTGGTGGTGAACGGGTCCGCGGTGCTGTCGTCGCGGGGCTTGCTGCAGATCGCGGCTGCCGGTTTGTATAGCCAGTCGTCCGGTCTGGTGAATGCGCCGCAGATTTTGATCAGCGGTTCGACCGGGGTGCTGGTGTCGGGCGGGGCGATCGGCGCGAGCGTGTCGGCGCAGTCGGCGCCGTCTGGTGCTGTGTCGGTGATGGCCGGTCCGGCGACGATCGGGGTGTCCGGCGGCTCGTTCACGCAGTCTGGCGGGACGATCAGCGCGACGGGGGCGGGTGCGAGCGTGACGATCGCGCCGTCTGGGACGGCGAGCCAGTCGGCTGGTGTGATCAGTTCGGACGGCAACGTGACGTTCGGCGGCGGCAGCAATGCCGGTTTGGCGAGCGGTGTTGCGACGGTGACGTCGGGGATCACGCAGTCGGGCGGGACGATCGTGGCTGCTGGGACGTTGACGCTGTACAGCACGGGCGGTCTGACGCAGTCGGCCGGGGTGATGGCGGCTGGCGTGGCGCTGAACGCGACGGCGGCGGGGACGATCAGCCAGGGCACGGCCGGGGTGACGAGCGCGACCACGACGATCGCGACGATCTCGGCGCCGTCGGTGCGGCTGTTCTCGATCGGCGGTGCAGCGATCCAGGGCGGCGACGGCCTGGTGGCGGGCAGCCTGGGCGGCGCGCCGGTGGACCCGCTGGGCTACCCGGTGCGGGTGGAATCGCCCAATGGGGCCAACAGCTTCTCGATGTTCGGCACGGCGGGCGCGGTGAGCGCGAGCGCGGGCTATGTGGTGTTCAGCCCGGGGGTGGACCTGACGGGCACGGCGGGCTTGCAGCCGCTGCCGTCGGTGGCGACGGCGAGCGCGGGGGCGACGAGCCTGGCTCCGATCGACGTGGTGTTGCTCGGCGACAGCATCGCGCCGATCGCCAGCGGCATCGCGGCGCACAACCTGGCGCTGTATTCGCGGCACAACACGACGGGCAAGGTGACGGCGGCGCTGCTGACCGGGCGGGCCGGCCTCCTGACGCAGGATGCGACGGACACCTCGCCGTATCCGCTGCCGGACCTGGTGCGGGCGGTGCAGACGGCCGGGCTGTGGAGCACGACGGCCGCCACCGGCAACGTGTCGCTGACGGCAAGCGCGGTGTCGAACCTCGGCACGACGGGCTTCGGCTATGGCGCGACGGGCAGCTTCAGCCTGGCGAACGCCTCGGGCGGCACGCTGACGGTGATGGGCGGGCAGGGTGCGACGGTGTATCCGGGGGTGATCGCCTGGGGCGGCGACCTCAATATCAATGAGAGCGGCGCGCTGGCGCTGAACGGCCCGGTGGGCAGCGGCGCCGGCAACGCGACGCTGTCGGCGCTGGGCGCGATGACGGTGAGCGGCCCGGCCGCGGTGTTCGCGACGCAGACGCTGAGCCTGAGTGCGGGCGGGCTGCTGAGCCAGTCCGGCGGCGAGATCGCGGCGCCGGTGCTGGTGCTGAGCGGCACCGGGGGCGTGACGCAGTCGGGCGGGGCGATGGCGGCGAGCGCGCAGTTTGCCAGCTTCCCGGCGGGTGCGACGTCGGCTTCGGGGCTGACGCCGTCGGTGTCGATCAGCGGCGGTGCGTTCACCCAGTCGGGCGGGACGATCGTGGCGAGCGGGGCGGGGGCGTCGATCGCCATCGTGCCGGCCGGGGCGTTCCTGCAATCGGGCCTGGGCGCGATTAGCGTGGACGGCAACCTGACGATCGGCGCCGGCAGCAATGCGGGTCTGGCGAGCGGCACGGCGAACACGACGACCAACATCACCCAGTCCGCCGGCACGCTGGCGGCGACGGGCAACATCACCCTGTTCGGCACCGGCACGCTGACGCAAACCACCGGCACGATCGCGGCGGGCGGCACGGTGGCGGCGACGGCGGGGGGTTCGATCATCCAGGGCAACCCGGCGGCGGCGCTTGGCGCCACCACGGCGTTCCTGTCGGGCAGCACGGTCCGGTTGTTCGCGCTGACCGGGGCGGCAAGCCAGGGCGGCGACGGCAAGATCTTCGGCACCACCGCTGCGTCCAACGATCCGCTGAGCTACCCGGTGCGGGTTGAATCGCCGAACGGCATCAACAGCTTCTCGGTGTTCGGCACCGCGGCGAGCGTGAGCGCCAGCGCCGGCAACGTGGTGTTCATCCCGTCCAACACCGTCACCGCGGCCGGCGCCTTCACCGCCCTGCCGGCGATCGCCACCGCCACCATCGGCGCCACCAGTGCGGCATTGCCGGACGTGGTGCTGCTCGGCGACAACATCACCCCGCTCAACACCGGCGTCGCCGCCGGGCGTCTGGCGCTCTACTCGCGCCACGACACCACGGGCAAGGCGAGCGCCACCCTGCTGACCGGCCGCGCCGGCATCCTGAGCCAGGACGCAACGGA
>CAIMWH010000275.1 GCA_903845065.1 uncultured Rhodospirillales bacterium
AATGCAACACCGCCTCCCGGCGGAAATACCAGGACGGTCTGCTCCGCACCGCGTCGGGGCCCGGCAGTTCACTCCATGACGAAGGCGGCGCTCCACGACGAGACGGAGTTCCCCCCCGATGACCACTTTTCGCCGCTACCTCCTTGCTACCTTGGGCTTCTCCCCCGCCCTGATCGTGATGACCGGCTCGGCCGCGCCGCCCACCGCGACCACCGCGACCGCCACCGGCACCGGCTTCGGCGTGCTCGGCACCGCCGCTCGCATGGTGGCGGGCGCGCTGCTATCGCCGATCGGCGCCGCGGTCGCAGTGGGCGGCGCCTTCGCGTTGGCGATGGCGCATGCCGCGGCGCTGGAGACCGAGACCCGGCAGCTATCGGTCGCGCTGCGGGCAGTGGGCCGCGATGGCGATCTCGCGACTGCCTCGCTGCAAGGCTACATCGTGACGTTGCAACATGCCGGCGTCGCCCGCGATGCCGCCGCCGCCATCGTCCAGGGTCTCGCCCGGGTGCCGGCTTTGGGCAACGCGCAGATCCAGCAGGTCGTCGGCCTGACCGCCGATACCACGGCGGCGCTGGGTGGAACCGACCAGGCGGCCGTTGCCAAGCGGCTCGGTGAGATTGCCTCCGGTTCCTACACGGCGCTGAAGTCGCTCGACGACGAGTTGAACCTACTCACCGCCGACCAGCGCGCCGCCATCCGCGTCATGCTGGAACACGGCGAGCGCACCGAGGCCGTGGCAAAGGCAATGGAAGCCTTGCGGCTCCGCGTTCATGGGCTCGATCAGGACGCGCTGTCGCCGGCGGCCAAGGCAGTGCGGACGCTGGGCAATGAGTGGTCCACCCTGATGGACCGCATCGCCCAGTCAGGCCCAATCCAGGCTGCCCTGGTCGTGCTGACCGCTGTCGGCGCCGCGGCGAACAAGGTGCTGGAAGCAGAACCGCCCGTCGCCACCATTGATCGCCGTGTCGGCCAGATCGACACCAAGCTGGCCGAACGCGACAGTTACGGCGCCCCCGTCGTCACCGGCGATGCCGAACGCATCCTGCGCCAGCAGCGGGCCGATCTGCTCGCCATGCGCATGCTGGCGGGTGGACCGGTGCAGGGTGGTGCAGCCGCGGCGCCCGAGCCGCCCGCGCCGCCGGCCGCGGCCATCGGTGCTGCCGAGGCCGAGCGGCAGAAGAAGCAATTGGAGGACATCAACAAGGCGTTGGTAGATCAGCAGCGCATCCTCGCTGCCGGTCTGCCCGATCGTGTCCGGGTCAAGGCCGAGATCGAGGCGGAGGCCTATATCCGCGAGCACGCCCTCACCGGCCTCGCCGCCGAAGAATATCGCCGCAAGGCGGTGACCCTGGCGCTGGCCAGCGAGACCGATGCCCGCGGCCAGGAACTCGCCGGCATCCTGCGCGCCGAGACGGCGCAGATGGCGATGGTCCGCGCCGCCGAGGAGGGCCGCGCCGCGATGCTGCGTGCGACCGCCGCGGCAGAGGCGCATGAACAGGCCGCGACCAAGACCGGCGTGTCGGAGACCGCACTGGCCGCCGCCATCCTCAACCGCAATGCAGCGCAGGAGGCAGCCAAGGGGGCGCAGACCGTCGTCGAACTCAACGAGCAGATCGCGGCCACCAAGGCGCTGATCGCCGCCGAGCAATCCGGCGACCGTGCCGCGTACTATGCCAAGATCGACGACAAGGTCCGCCAGGTCACGCTCTCCGCCCGGGCCTATCGCGATGCCGCCACCGATCCGGCGGTGAAGGCGGCACTGACCGCCCTCATCGTGCTGATGGGCCAGAAGGTCGATCTCCAGGAGAAGCTGAACGCCGATCTCGACGCCGAGCGCGCCCTGCGCGCCGGCCAGGGCCAGTTGGACGATCTGCGCGCTGAGGCTGCCCTGATCGGCCAGTCCGCCGAGCAGCGGGAGCGGGAACTGGCGGCACTGCGGACCATCCGCGGGCTGATCACGTCCGGCAAGGCGCCGGACGCCGAGAGCCTGACCGAGACCCAGCAGGCGCTGGTGGAGCAGTCCAAGCAGATCGCCAGCGCCAACTACGCCCTGAAGCAGCAGCAATCGCTCTATGACGGCATTGCCAATGCGGCGAGCCAGGCATTCGACCAGGTTGGCACCGCCATCGCCAATGCCTTTGTCAGCGGCCAGCGCGCAGCGATCAATTGGGGTAACGTCGCCAGCAGCATCATCTCCTCGGTCCTGCAGCAGGTGCTGAAGCTGGCGGTGATCAACCCGGTGCTGAACTCCGTGCTCGGCACCTCGATGCCGGCAGCTTCACTGTCCGGCCTGTCCGGCGGTGGCGGCGGTATCGGCGGCAGCGGCTTGTTCTCCGGCCTCGGCAGCCTGTTCGGTGGCTCCGGTTCGGCCTCGGGTTTCATGGCGACGCCGCTGTGGGGGGCTGACGTGGCCGGGCCGGTCACCGCCGGTGGCATCACCGCCAGTGGCGCCCCGACCCTGGGTGCGATGTTCGGCGGCGTCGGTGCCGGGTTCGGGGCCGGCATGCTGCTCAACAGCCTGGTCGGCGGCAACCAACTCGGTGGCACCATCGGCTCCGGGGTCGGCGCCATGGCCGGGGCCGCCATCGGCAGCATCATCCCCGGCATCGGCACCCTGATCGGCGGCCTCATCGGTGGTGCGGCCGGCGGTGGGCTCGGTGGGATGTTCGGGCCCGGGCCGAAGCATCACGGCTGGTCGTGGACACTGGGCAGCGACGACGCCGGCATGATCGGCTTCCGCACCGCCAACGTCGATCCCGTGGCACAGCAGCAATTCGCCCAGGAGCAGCAGCAGGTCGCAGCCTTCAACACCTGGATGCAGCAGACCGGGATGAAGGCGGCA
>CAIMWH010000276.1 GCA_903845065.1 uncultured Rhodospirillales bacterium
AGGGGCGGAGGCCCCTTAGCCGGCGGAGCCTCGCCTTACGCCACCTTGTCCGCCAACGCCGTCAGATGCCACGACGTATCGCCCCACAAATGCTCGAACGTCATCACCCGGCGGAAGTAGTGCCCCACGGCATATTCCTCCGTCATCCCGATCCCGCCATGCATCTGCACCGCGGATTGGCTGACATGCCGCCCGGCCTGGCCCACGCCCACCTTGGCCATCGAGATATTATGGGCGCGTTCCTCGGCGTCCTCCTCGTCCACCATCATGGCCGCAAGCATGGTCATGCTGCGCCCCTGCTCCATGGCGATCAGCATGTCGGCTGACTTGTGCTGCATCACCTGATTCTCGCCGATCGACCGCCCGAACTGCTTGCGCGTCTTGAGGTAGTCGAGCGTCATCGCATGCATTGCCTCCATGCAGCCCAACGCCTCGGCGGCCATGGCGGCAATCCCGGCCTGGATCACCCGCTCGATCACCGCGAACCCGCCATCCACCGCGCCGAGCAACTCGCCCTTCACATTGGTGAGCGAAATCTCCGCCGCCCTTGTGCCATCCCGCATCGCATAGCCCCGCCGCGCCAGCCCGGCCGCGTTGCCATCCACGATGAACAGCGTCAGCCCCGCCGTATCATGCCGCCCGCCCGAGGTCCGCGCGCTGACAATCAGCTTGTCCGCGCAATCTCCATGCAGCACCAGGGACTTGCCGCCATTGAGTACCCAGCCGGCACCCTCCTTCTTCGCCGTCGTCAGCACGTCCGACATGTCATGGCGGGACTGCTGCTCCCCATGCGCGAACGCCAGCTTGGTCTGCCCCGCCGCCACCGCCGGCAAAATCGCCGACTTCTGCGCCTCGGACCCACCGAGCTTGATCGCCGTCGCGCCCAGCACAATGCTGGCCAGGAACGGTTCGAGCGCCAGCACCCGCCCGAGTTCCTCCATCACCAGCATCACATCCTCCGGCCCGCCGCCGAACCCGCCATACCGCTCGTCGATCGGCAGCCCGAGCAGCCCGAGTTCGGCATACTGCTCCCACAGCTTGGCGCTCCAGCCCTGCGGCTCCGCCATGTAGCCACGCCGTGCCGCAAAGCCATAATTGTCCGACAGAAGGCGCGAAATGCTGTCCTTCAGAAGGCGCTGGTCTTCGGAGAGTTCAAAATCCATTACAACCCCAACACCGCTTTGGTCAGAATATTCTTCTGAATTTCATTGGTCCCGCCATAGATCGAGGCGGCGCGCAACATGAGATACGGCCCGGCCATCGCCGGCGCCCAATCCGGCCCATACGGCGGCTCGTTGGACATCGCGGCCAGTTCCTTCGCCCAGCCCGGCATCGCCAGCGGCCCGCCCACGTCCATCACCAGCTCCGAAGTCTCCTGCAACAACTCGGTGCCTTTGATCTTCAGGATCGAGGAGAACGGATCAGGCTTGCCCGAGGCCTTCTTCGCCGCCGAAACCACCCGCAACTGCGTCAGCTCCAGCGCCTTCAGATCCACCTCGATCTGTGCCGCTCGCCGCCGGAACGCCGCATCCTCGATCAACGGCCGCCCGTGCTGCTGCACCTCGCGCGCCAACTCCTTGGCATACGCCAGCCGCTCCTTGGACTTGCCCAGCCGCGCGATGCCCGTCCGCTCATTGCCGAGCAGATACTTCGCCACGTCCCAGCCGCGGTTTTCCTCGTAGATGCGGTTCTCCACCGGCACCCGCACATCGTCGAAAAACACCTCGTTGAGATGGTGCGACCCGTCGATCGAGATGATCGGCCGCACCGTGATCCCCGGCGTCTTCATATCCACCAGGATGAACGAAATCCCCTCCTGCCGCTTCTTGGCATGCGGATCGGTCCGCACCAGCACGAAGCACCAGTCGGCGTTATGCGCCGTCGAGGTCCAGATCTTCTGCCCGTTCACCACATAATGATCGCCATCCCGTACCGCCGCCGTCTTCAATGACGCGAGGTCAGACCCGGCCCCCGGCTCCGAGAACCCCTGGCACCACCAATCGTCCAGATTGCGCGCCCGCGGCAGGAAATGATCCTTCTGCGCCTGGGTGGCGAACTGCATCAGCACCGGGCCGATCATGGTGATGTTGAAGCCCAGCACCTCCGGCGCATTGCCCATCATGATCTCCTCCTGGAAGATCATCCGCTGCGTCGGCGACCAGCCAGGCCCGCCATACTCCACCGGCCAGCTATACGCCGCCCACCCCTTCTTGTTCAGGATGCGCTGCCAGGCCACGGTATCTTCCTTGCGGAACCCGTACCCCAGGCGTGACCGCTCCCGGATATCGGCGGGCAGATTCTCATTGATGAAAGTGCGGACTTCCAGTCGGAAAGCCTCGTCCTCTGGGCTGAAGCGCAGGTCCATGAAGGTCCTCCCTTGGCGCGCGCGTTTCGTTGGCGCCGAGTATGTTGCGGTTGCACCGGGCGGCGCAAGCCGCACCCTCGACGCCCGCCCCCCAACCGCATAGCCTCGCCCCAGGGATCATCAGAGACAGGAAACGTCCATGAGCGAAAATGAGCTGGTCAGACTGGAACGCGATGGGGACATCGGCGTCATCGTCGTCGACAACCCCCCCGTCAACGCCCTCAGCCCCGGCGTGCCCGAAGGCATCATCGCCAGCCTCAACGCCGCCAACGCCGATCCCGCCATCAAGGCCATCGTCCTCATCGGCGCCGGCCGCAGCTTCATCGCCGGCGCCGACATCCGCCAGTTCGGCAAGGGCCGCCCCCGCACCCCCCTGGGCCAGCGCACCTATGACGTGATGGACGCCGGCACCAAGCCCATCGTCGCCGCCATCCACGGCTACGCCCTCGGCGGCGGGCTCGAAAACGCCATGGGCTGCCACTACCGCATCGCCGCCCACAGCGCGAAAGTCGGCCTCCCCGAAGTCCTCATCGGCATCCTCCCCGGCGGCGGCGGCACCCAGCGCCTGCCCCGCCTCATCGGCGCCCAGAAAGCCCTCGAACTCATCGTCACCGGCCGCCACGTCCCCGCCCCCGAAGCCCTCACCCTCGGCATCGTCGATGCCGTCGTCCCCGAAGGCGGCAACCTCCGCGCCGCCGCCGTCGCCATGGCCCGCGCCAAGGCCGATATCCGCCCGCTCCCCCGCGTCCGCGACCGCAACCAGCAGGTCGCCGGACTCGCCGCCAACCCCGGCATGTTCGATGCCATGCGCAAATCCATCGCCCGCAAGGCCCGCAACCAGAAGGCCCCCTACAACTGCATCCTCGCCGTCGAGGCCGCCTGCACCCTGCCGTTCGAACAGGGCCTGGCCCGCGAACAGGAACTCTTCCTGGAGCTTGAAAACCTCCCCGAAGCCCGCGCCCTCCGCTATGCCTTCTTCGCCGAACGCGAGGTCGCCCGCATCCCCGAAGTCACCCCCGATATCCACCCCCGCCCCATCGCCTCCGCCGCCGTCATCGGCGCCGGCACCATGGGCGGCGGCATCGCCATGAGCTTTGCCGATTTCGGCATCCCGGTGAAAATCCTCGAAGCCTCCCCCGAAGCCATGGCCCGCGGCATGGAGCGCATCCGCAACAACTACGCCACCTCCGTCAAACGCGGCAGCCTCACCGAAGCCGCCATGGCCGAACGCCTGGCCCTCATCGAACCCGTCTCCACCTTCGAAGCCATCGGCCAGGCCGACGCCGTCATCGAAGCCATCTTCGAGGAAATGGGCCCCAAGAAAGAAGTCTTCACCAAACTCGATGCCGTCATGAAGGAAGGCGCCCTCCTCCTCTCCAACACCTCGGCGCTCAACATCGACGAAATCGCCTCCGTCACCAAACGCCCGCAAGACGTCGCCGGCGCGCACTTCTTCTCCCCCGCCAACGTCATGAAACTGCTCGAAGTGGTGAAGGGCGCCCACACCTCCCCCACCACCCTGGCCTCGGTGATGAAACTCGGCCGCGACATCGGCAAAATCAGCGTCGCCTGCGGCAACTGCGACGGCTTCCTCGCCAACCGCAGCCGCGCCCCCTTCAGCGTCGAAACCATCATCATGCTCGAGGAAGGCGCCCTCCCCGAACAAATCGACAAGGTGATGCTCGATTTCGGCTACCCCATGGGCCCCTTCGCCGTAGGAGACCTCGCCGGTCTCGATATCGGCTGGGCCAGCCGCAAACGCCGCGCCGCCGAAAACCCCAACTACCGCAAACAACCCATCTCCGACCGCCTCTGCGAACTCGGCCGCTTCGGCCAGAAAACCGGCGCCGGCTGGTACCGCTACGAAAAAGGCGACCGCACGCCCTACCCCGACCCCATCGTGGCCGACATCATCCGCGAGGAAAGCGCCAAACTCGGCAACCCGCCCCATACCTTTACCGACGAGGAAATCCTCCGCCGCCTCCTCTTCGCCTCCGTCAACGAAGCCTGCAAAATCCTCGAGGAAAATATCGCCTACCGCTCGTCCGACGTGGACGTCATGTGGCTCCATGGCTTCGGCTTCCCGCGCTACCGCGGCGGCCTGATGCACTGGGCCGACACCATCGGCGTCCAGGAAGTCTACAACCAAATCTCCGCCTGGCACCAACGCTACGGCAGCCGCTGGGCCCCCGCCCAAAAACTCCGAGACCTCGCCGCGACGAACACGTCCTTCCGCGACGCCAAGCCGGGGCGCGGCTGAAGGGAAGGCCAGGGCTCTGCCCTGGACCCGCTGGGGGCGAGCGCCCCCAGACCCGCATC
>CAIMWH010000277.1 GCA_903845065.1 uncultured Rhodospirillales bacterium
ACCCCCGGCCCCCGCTACACCCCGCTCACCCCAATGGCCTCCCAACTCGACGATATCGGCTGGGTCGGCCAGATCCTGCTGGCCATCCGCAAGCGCTGCGACAAGCCCGTCGTCGCCGGCATCAACGGCGTCGCCGTCGGCGCCGGCCTCGGCCTCGCCATGGCCGCCGACGCCCGCATCATCGGCCGCTCCGCCCGCCTCATGGCCGGCTACACCCGCATCGGCGGCTCGCCCGATGCCGGCCTCACCATCACCCTCCCGCAAGCCATGGGCTACGAAAAAGCCATGCGCTTCATGATGGAAAACCGAACCGTCCTCGGCGAGGAAGCCGTCGCCATCGGCATGGCCGGCGAAATGACCGAGGATGACGAGGTCCACCCCCGCCTCGCCGCCTACTGCCAGCAACTCTGCCAATGGTCCCCCATCACGCTCCGCCTGCTCAAGCGCGGCATGGTCGCCTCCATGGCCAGCACCGACATGGAGCAGCAACTCCGCTACGAAGTCGCCAACATCCACCGCGCCTTCGCCTCCGAGGATGCGAAGGAAGCCCGAACCGCCTTCCTGCAAAAGCGCCAACCCGTCTTCGTCGGCCGCTGATGCCGCCCCGCCCCATCATCATCGACTGCGATCCCGGCACCGATGATGCCATCGCCCTGTTCCTCGCCCTGGCGAGCCCGGAACTCGACGTCCGCCTGGTCACCGCCGTCGGCGGCAACGTCGGCCTTGATCACACCCTGCGAAACGCCCGCGCCTTGGTCGGCCTCACCGGCAAATCCATCCCGGTGATCGCCGGCGCCGAACGCCCCATGCTCGGGGCCTTCGTCGCCGAACCCCGGGTCCACGGCCACAACGGCATCGGCGGCATCACCCTCCCCGATGGCCCACCCGCCACCCCCGGCGTAGCGTCTGACGCCATCCGCGATCTCCTCCGCGCCGCCGCCCCGGGCGAAATCACCCTCGTCGGCATCGGCCCCGCCACCAACCTCGGCCTCGCCCTCGCCACCGAACCCGCCCTCGCCGACCGCATCGCCGAAATCGTCCTGATGACCGGCGCCTGGGCCGAAGGCAACGTCACCCCCGCCGCCGAATTCAACGCCTGGAATGACCCGGAGGCCCTCGCCATCGTGCTCTCCTGTGGCCGCCCGGTCACCTTGGCTACCCTCGAACTCACCGCCCAGGCCCTCTGCACCCCCACCTGGATCGCCGCCCAACGCCCACTCCCCGGCATCTGCCGGCAAACCGCCTGCGATATCCTCGCCTCCGTCCCCCCCTCCAAACGCCTCGGCGGCCGCGGCACCCCCCAGCACGACGCCTGCGCCATCATGTGGCTGATCGCCCCCGATCTCTTCACCCACCGCCCCGCTTACGCCAGCGTCGACCTCACCCACGGCCCCGGCCGCGGCCGCACCGTCATCGACCGTTGGGGCAAAACCCCGGGTCCCACCAACACCACCCTGCTCGATACCCTCGACAGCGCCGCCTTCTTCGCCAAACTCGCCGACCGCCTCGCCGCCCTACCCTGACTACCGGGCCGCGAGGGCCGCCTCCACCGCCGCCTGCGTTGCCGGCCCGAACCGCCCGTCATCCGCCAGCCCGTGTGCCGCCTGGAACGCCTTCACCGCCGCCACCGTATTCGGCCCATAACTGCCATCCGCCACCAGCACCGGATCGGCGCCAAGCAGATTGAGCGAACGCTGCAACCACCCCGTGCCGCGATCCTCCGCCACCACGCCTGTCAACGCCACCTTCCATCGCGCCAGCCAATCCGTGCGTTCCGCCAACCCGATGTAACCGCCGTTGAGGTGATACGTGACCCCCTTCACATCGTCCTGCACGGCAAACGGCAAGCACCCGCAAATCACGAAATCCGCCACCGAACAGGCCAGGAAATGGGCGGGATCAATCACCAGGTCCGGCTGCGCGATCAGGTCGAGCCCCACCATGGCGCCGAGCTTGGTATAGCCCTCCCGCCCCGTTACCTGGCTGCCGCCCCGCCCGCGAAAATTCCAGCCATCGTCCGAACCGGCCCGATTGCCCATCCGCCCGTTATAGACCTCGTTGGCGATCCGCTTCTCGTCCCGCGCGAAATCCGCCGCCTTCGCCGCATCGAACCGTGACGGCCAGGTGTTCATCAACCCCTGCGCCGAATAATTGAGGCTCTCCACCATCTCATGCCCCGCCCCGCATTCATGGCTGAACTGGGCCATCGCATGGGCCACCGTCAGATCGGAGCCCAACCCGTACTTGGCGAAAACCACAGGCGCCGCCGCCGCGATCCCCGCCACCAACCTCGGCACCTTCTCGTCGCCATGGGGCCACATCGCCTGCATGATGTCCTGGGTCAGCATGATCGTACCTCCGGTGGGGTCCACCCGATCATTCCACCAGCATTCAAAACCCGCCGCAACCCGCCCAACCGCCCCCCTCTCTGTTCGCCGGCCATGGAAAGTGCCACGCTACCGCCAACCAGCGAGGGAACCTCACCCATGAACGACAGCGCCGCCCGTTCCAACAGCATCTCCTTCAAAACCGAAAAAGCCCCGGCCACCGCCAGCCGCGGCATGGTGGTCAGCAACCACCCCCTCGCCTCGGCCGCCGGCGCCGAAATCCTCGCAGCCGGTGGCAACGCCATCGATGCCGCCGTCGCCACCCAGTTCACCCTCACCGTGGTCGAGCCGATGATGATCGGCCTCATCGGCGGCGGCACCGCCCACATCCGCACCGCCGACGGCAATCACACCATCATCGACGGCATGTCCGCCGTCCCCCTGTCCGGCCACGCCGAGATGTACCAGCCGGTGCCCGACGGTGCCCCCGAGAACTACGAGACCATCGGCCAGCACAACGTCTACGGTCCCTCCTCCGTCGCCGCCCCCGGTTCCCTCCTCGCCTGGTGCCTCGCCCTCGAACGCTTCGGCACCATGCCCCTTGCCGACATCATGGAACCCGCCATCCGCCACGCCTCGCGCGGTTTCCGGGTCACCCCGTACCTGCATGACTGCATCACCACCGCCGCCCCCGACTTCCTCAAGGACAAGCTGATCGCCGATCGCTACATGCCCGGCGGCACCCCCCTCAAAGCCGGCGAACGCCTCATCCAGGGCGACTACGCCGACGCGCTCCGCCTGATCGCCCAAACCGGCGCCGCCGCCCTCCACGGCGGCCCCCTCGGCGCCGCGCTGGCCGCCCACATGAAATCCGCCGGCGGCTACGTCTCCGAGGCCGACCTCACCACCTACCAGCCCCGCATCCGCGAACCCATCCGCACCAATTACCGCGGCTGGGAAATCCTCGGCCCGCCGCCGCCCGCCGCCTCCGGTATCCATATCGCCCAGATGCTCGCCATCCTCGAAGGCTTTGACCTGCGCAGCCTCGGCTTCGGCTCGACGGACACCTGCCACCTCATCGCCGAAGTCCTGCGCATCGCCTTCGCCGACCGCGCCGCCGGCACCGGCGATCCGGACTTCATCAAGGTCCCGGTCGAAAAAATCGTCTCCCGCGCCTACGCCGACGAACGCCGCGCCGCCATCGACATGGCGCACAGCCAGAAATGGGGCGCCGGCGTGATGCCCGGCGAGGGCGCCAACACCACCCACCTCACCACGGCCGACGCGACGGGCAACGTCGTCGCCTCCACCCAGACCATCAACAACCTGTTCGGCGCCCGCTACATCGTGCCCGGCACCGGCATGATCCCCAACAATTACATGCACAACTTCGATCCCCGCCCCGGCCGCGCCCTCTCCATCGCGCCGGGCAAGCGGGTCACCACCTCGATGTCCCCCATGATGGCGCTGCGCGACGGCAAGGTCCGCTTCGCCCTCGGCCTGCCCGGCGGCAAGAAGATCTTCCCCTCCGCCATGCAGGCCATCATCAACGTGATCGACCACGGCATGTCCCTCCAGGAAGCCGTCGAGGCCCCCCGCATCTGGACCGAAGGCGTCGCCCTCGAAGTGGAAGGCGGGATCCCGCAATCCGTCCGCGACGGTCTCGAAGCCCGTGGCCACGATGTCCAGGTCGTCCCCACCGTCGCCGGCGGCATGGGCGCGATCGGCATCAACCCCGATGGCAGCCTCACCGGTGCCTCCTGCTGGCGCGCCGACGGCACCCCGGTCGGAGTCTCGGGCGGCCTCGCCCGCGCCGGCGTGCGTTTCGTGCTCGAAAGTGCCAAGCCGAAAGCCAACTGACACAATCCGGGTGGCGGGTGCTTGACGCCCGCCACCCGGCCATGCTCCGCTCCGATCAGCACCACGCAACGCAGAGGACCGGCTTGATCACTCCCCGCCGCGCCAACGCCTGCCCCCAGGTTGAACCCCGCCCGGCATGAGCCAGGTCATCAACCTGCCTCGTGCCGCCTCGGATGACACCATGTGGGGTGTCATCGCCTCGCTCGGACGAAATTCCCGCGTCGCCGAAATCTTCCCCAGCCGCACCGCCGCCCTCGCCGACCGCGCCTGGCGCGAGCAGCAGGTCCAGGCCTACGCCAGCTTCATCCGCATGGCCCAGCAACCGGTGCCCAACTACACCGTCGCCCCCATCCGCCGCGCGGACCTCCCGCGCGGCTGGAAACCGTTGCCGGCCCTCGGCTTCCTGCGCGGGAAATTCGCCTAGGCGGCCGTTCGTCTAGGCAGCGGGCCGCTTCAGCCGATCGGCATAGTGTTTGCGGAACTTCGCCACCTTCGGCGCAATCACCACCCGGCAATAGCCCGACCACGGGGTGCGATTGAAGTAGTCGTCATGCTCCGCCTCGGCCGGCCAGAACACCGTGAGCGGCTCCAGTTCCGTCACCAGCGGCGCCCCCCAGATGTCCTCCGCCGTGATCTCCGCCATGATCTTCACCGCCGAAGCCGCCTGCGCCGTGTCATGGGTCAGAATAATGGAGCGATACTGCGGCCCCACGTCATTGCCCTGGCGATCCCTCGTGGTGGGATCATGGATGGTGAAAAACACCCGCAGCAGATCCTCATAGGACAGCACCGCCGGATCATACGTCACCTGAACCACCTCGGCATGCCCGGTGGTCTTGGTGCACACCTGCTCATAGGTGGGATTGTCGACATGCCCGGCCGCATAGCCGGACTTCACCGCCAGCACGCCATTGAGTTCCAGATACACAGCCTCAAGGCACCAGAAGCACCCGCCCCCCAAGGTCGCCGTCGCGGTGGTCGCCATATCCTGTTCTCCCGTTATCCAAGTGCTGATGTAGCGCGTGCCACGCGAATTTCCAGGCTCAGTGCCGAACCGCCGGTGCCGCCACCGCCTGCCCGGCCAGGAAAATATCCGCCGTCAACGCCAGCGGTGCCCCATCCACGCGCGAAACCCCCTCCCGCAACAACCGATCGAAATCCGCATAGATCTCGCGATACTCCGCCCGCTGCGGCGCCAGCACCTCCACCCCATCCACCAACAGCCGCCCCCCCGAGGCCGTCAGCGAAATCTTCTGCCCCTCCGCCGTCTCGATATGGATTTCCCGCAGATCGCCCGACGTCCACCCCCAGTCGAAATCCCCGGTCATCACCGCATCACTACCGTCCGAGAACCGAATTTGCGCCGCCACCGGCACCGCCGCATCGGCCGGCACATGCAACTCCGCCCCCAGCGCGAACAACGGCCGCGCCAGGACACGCGTCAGGATCGACAGCCCATTGATCCCGGCATCGAACACCCCGAACCCCCCGGCATTCCAGATCCACTCCTGCCCCGGATGATACTTGTGGACGTCCTCTTTCCAGTCGATATGCAGCCGCGCCAGCACCTTGCCAGCCAGCATATCCCGCGCCCGATCCACCGCCGCGTTGTACTGCGAATGCCAGGCGGTATGCAGCACCAGCCCATGCCGCCCCGCCACCCCGGCGAGAAAATCGAGCCCCCCCGGTGTCGCCGCCGGCGGCTTCTCCAGCATGACATGCCGCCCCGCCGCCAACGCATCGGCCGCAATCTCCAGCCGCGCCCGCGGCGGCGTGCACACCACCACCGCCGCGATCTCCGGATGCGCCGCCAGCATCGCCATGTGATCCCGATACAGCGGCACCCCATCCATCGCCCCCTGCAAACTGGCGATCGCCACCAGCTCGAACGCGGCGTTCCCGGCGATGGCCGGCAGATGAGACTTCCCGGCAATGGCGCCGAGGCCGACGAGGCCGATCTTGTGGGTCATGAGGCGTTCCCGCTTGGTTTACACACAGTCTCGCCCCCGCGATGCTGAAGGTCCAGGGAAGCCAGCAGGGAATCGGCCATGTCCGCACGGATCAACACCACCATCGAGGAGCGCGAGCAGGGCAGGGTGGCCCGTATCACCATCGACAACCCCGGCAAGATCAACGTCATCGGCACCGACGCCATGCGCGCCATCATCGCCGCCCTCACCGAAGTCTCCGCCGATCCCGCCCTGCGCGCCGTGGTCCTCGCCGGCGCCGGAGACCGCGCCTTCATCGGCGGCGTCGACATCAACGAAATGTCCGCCCTCACCCCCGCCACCGGCCGCGCCCTCATCGAACTGCTCCACGGCGTCAGCGTCGCGGTGCAGGCCTGCCCGGTTCCGGTCATCGCCCGCCTGCAAGGCTATACCCTGGGCGGCGGTCTCGAAATCGCTGCAGCCTGCGACATGCGCATCGCCGCCGAAGGGTCCAAATTCGGCATGCCCGAAACCCGCATCGGCATCCCCAGCGTCATCGAGGCCGCCCTCCTGCCCCAACTCATCGGCTGGGGCCGCACGCGCCGTATCCTCTTCACCGGCGAAATCTTCGGCGCCGACAAGGCCGAAGCCTGGGGCCTCGTCGAGGAAGTCGTCCCAGCCGCCGGCCTCGATGCCGCCATCGAGCGTGTCCTCGCCGATATCCTCGCCTGCGGCCCCCGCGCCATCCGCCTGCAAAAACGCCTGATGCAGCAATGGGAGGAACTCCCCCCCTCCAAGGCGGTCGCCGCCGGCATCGACTGTTTCGAGGAAAGCTGGCGCGATCCCGAACCCGCGCGGATGATGGCCGCCTTCCTCGCCGCCAAACGCAAAGGATAACCAAGATGTCCCGCCTCGCCGCCCACCTCCAGGAAGCCGCCGCCCTGCTCGCCCGGGTGCTGGGAGACGCCGCTTTCCTCGCCGAGGTCGACAAGGCCGGCGATATCCTGGTCGCCTGCCTCCAGTCCGGCGGCAAAATCCTCTCCGCCGGCAACGGCGGCTCGCACTGCGATGCCATGCACTTCGCCGAGGAACTCTCCGGCCGCTACCGCGACAACCGCCCCGCCCTCGCCGCCCTCGCCATCTCCGACCCCTCCCACATCACCTGCGTGGGTAACGACTTCGGGTTCGACTTCATCTTCGCCCGCCAGGTCGAAGCCCTCGGCCGCCCCGGGGACGTGTTCCTCGGCATCAGCACCAGCGGCAACTCCCCCAACATCATCGCCGGCATCGCCGCCGCTCGGGCGCGCGGCATGAAAGTGGTGCTGCTCACCGGCAAGGACGGCGGCAAACTGAACGGCACCGCGGATGCCCAGATCACCGTGCCGCATTTCGGTTACGCCGACCGGATACAGGAAATCCACATCAAGGTGATCCATGCGTTGATCGACCATGTGGAGATCGGGATGGGGTTCACGGTGCCCTAGGAAATCAAGGCTCCGCCGCCCAAGGGCCGCGGGCCCTTGGAACCCATTACCGCTCGCGGCCGGGGCGATGGCCTTCAGGTGATGCCATAATCTTCCTTGCGCCGCAGCCCATAGATGCGATCGGCTTCGCCCGCCCCCATGGCGCGATCGGCGGCTTCCAACCGAAGGCCGTCGATCCAGCCGCGAGCAGTGTCGGGTTCCAAGGGCCTGCGGCCCTTGGCCGGCTGAGCCTTGCTGCCCCTTCGCCCTACCGCCGCACCCCCGTCGCCAGGAACCCGCCATCCACCGCCAGCACATGCCCGGTGACATATCCCGCATCCGGCCCGCACAAGTACACCGCCGCCCCGGCCACCTCCGCCGGCGTGCCATAGCGTTCCATCGGAATCGCCCGATGATACGCCGCGCGAATTTCGGCATCATGGATACGCGCCACCAGCGGCGTCTCGATCGGCCCCGGCGCGATCACATTCACCCGAATGCCCACCGCCGCGAGTTCCTCCGCCATCACCTGCGACAGGGTCACGACCCCGCCCTTCGAGGCCCCATAGGCACTCCGCCCGGTGGAACCGCGCATGCCCGAGATACTGGCGATATTCACAATCGCCGCCCCCGCCCGCATTGCCCGCGCGCAGGCCTGCCCGATGAGGAACGTGCCGCGCAGATTGATGGCGATGATACGGTCGAAATCCTCCACCGAGGTTTCCAGGAACGGGATATCCCGCCCGATGCCGGCCGCGTTCACCAGGCAGTCGATCCGCCCATGCGCCGCCATCACCGCCGCCACCACCGCGGTGCATGAGGCCGGATCGGACACATCGAGCCGGAAATCCGCGTGCTCGGAGATATCCGCGGTAATCGCCAGCGCCCCCTCCACCGCGAAGCGCTCGGCGATGGCGGCCCCGATACCCGAGGCCCCGCCGGTGACGATGGCGATCTTGTTTTTCAGTTGCATCAGAGAAATCCCGTGGAGAGCCAAGGAAACGCCGCCACCGCGAGGAGGCCCACCAGCAGCGCGAACAGATACGGCCAGATCCGCCGCATGCCGGCATCGGGGTTCACCCGCCCGATGGCGCAGGCGCTGTAGTAGCCGACGCCCAGCGGCGGCGCGAACAGCCCGATGCCCATCGCCAGGATCACCACCATGGCATAATGCACCTCATGGATCCCCGCCGCCCGCGCGATCGGGAACAGCAGCGGCCCGAACAGCACGATCGCCGGGATACCCTCCAACACGCTGCCCAGCACCACGAAGGCGAGGATGGAAATCAACAGGAAGCCGAACCCGCCCCCCGGCACGCTCGCCATCGCGGCCGCCAACTGCCGCGAAAACCCGGACTGCGTCAGCCCCCACGCCATCCCCGTCGCGGTGCCGATGATGAGCAGAATGGCGCCCGACAACGCGGCGGTTTCCAGCAGCATCGGATACAGCCGCCGCCAGTCGAACTGCCGGTAGAACCCCAGCCCGATCAGCACGGCATAAACAATCCCGATGGTGGAAACCTCGGTCGCCGTCGCCACCCCCTCCACCACCGCGGTGCGGATGACGAAGGGCAGCAGCAGCGAGGGCAGCGCCACCAGGAACGCCTTTCCCACCACCGCCCGGCTTACCTTCGCCCCCGCCGTCTCGCCCCGCGAACGCCGCCACGCCACCAGCCCCAGCGCAATGGCGAGCACAAATCCCGGCAGCAACCCCCCGGTAAACAACGCCGCGATCGACACCCCGGTGACGGAACCAATGGTGATCAGCACCAGGCTCGGCGGAATGGTCTCGCTCATCGCGCCGGAAGCCGAGAGAATGGCCACCAACTCCCCCTCATCCGCCCCGCGCTGCTTCATCTCGGGAAACAGCACCGGCGCCACGGCCGCCATATCGGCCGCCTTGGAGCCCGAAATACCGGACACCAGGTACATCGCCCCGAGCAGCACATAGTACAGCCCGCCCCGGACATGCCCGAGCAGCCCTGCCAGGAACGCCACCATCGCCCGCGCCATCCCGGTCATCTCGATCAGCAGCCCGAGGAACACGAACAGCGGGACGGCCAGCAGCACCAGCCCGCTCATCCCCTCGTCCATCCGCGAGATCACGATGGTGAGCGGCACCCGCGTCACCGTCATCAGGAACAGCACGATGGCGGTGCCGAACGCGAACCCGATCGGCACCCCCAGCAGCACCCCGGCGAACAGCAGCACGACAAAGAACACCACCAGGTTCCAGTTGCCGATCGCCTTCAGCATCGGCGCCGCGAAATGCAGGACAACCCCCAGCAACACCAGCACCACCGCCACCTGCAACACATGCACCCAGCGGCAGCGCAGCAGCCGGATGGCGCATTCCGCCAGCATCAGCGCGAACCCCACCGGCAGCGCCGCGGCGCGCACGATGTTGGGCAACCCCAGCGCCGGCGTCTCGATGAAGCGCTCCTCGTCGGCGAACTCCCACGCCTGCGGCAGCAGCACCAGCAGGAACACCATCGGCACCAGGATCGCCAGCGCCTCCGCCCGCCCCTGCCATTTCGGCCCCAGCGCACTGACGATGGCGGTCAGCCGCATATGCTGCCCGCGCTGCAACGCCACCACGGCGCCGAACATCGCCAGCCACAGGAACAGGATGGAGGCGAGTTCGTCGCTCCAGGTGAACGGGTGATGGAACACGAAGCGGCTGACCACCCCGGCCAGCAGCACCGAAATCTCCACCAGCACCAGCGCCGCCGTGGGAACCTCCACGGCGTGCTGCATCACGGTGGCAAGACGGCCGCCGAGGCCGCCCGTCACCCGTCGACCGGCATGCTCCATCCGCTCAGGCGAGGCCGCCGACGGCGTCCTCCAGCACTTTCCACGCCTCGGCGCCGAACTTCTCCTTCCACTCCGCGTAGAACCCGGCCTTCTTCAGCGCGGCGCGGAACAGCGCGGCATCGGTCTGCACGAACTGCAGCCCCTTGGACTCCAGGGTGCCCTGCAACGTCGCGTTCAGCTTGGCGATATCCTCGCGCTGGGTAATCGCCGAGGCATTGAATTCCGCCTCCACGATGGCCCGCACATCGGCCGGCATCGCCTCCCACGCCTTCTTGTTGGCGAGGAACCAGAACCCGTCCCACATGTGGTTGGTCACCGTGAGATACTTCTGCACCTCATACAGCTTGCCGGTCTCGATGATGGCGAGCGGGTTCTCCTGCCCATCCACCAGGCGGGTCTGCAGGGCCGAATAGGTCTCGGAGAAGTTGATCGAGGTCGGCGCCGCGCCGAACGCCTTGAACATCGAGGTCCAGAGCGGGGAGGGGGGCACCCGGATCTTGAACCCGTTGAGGTCCTCCGGCGTCTTGATCGGCTTGGTCGAGCTGGTGATCTGGCGGTAGCCGTTGTCGTACTGCTTGCCAAACGCATACAGCCCGCGCTTGGCGATCTCGGCGCGCACGTGGCTGCCCAGCGCCCCGTCCATCGCCGGCCACACCTGCCCGTAGTCCTTGAACGCGAACCCGATCCCGTTGATCGAAGCCACTGGCACCAGCGTGGACAGGATCAGCCCGGACAGGGTGAAGAACTCGACGGCGCCCGAGCGCAACTGGGACAGCGTATCGGTGTCCGAGCCCAACTGGCTGTTCGGGAACACCTGGATATCCACCCGCCCGCCGGTCTTTTCCTTCACCCGCGCGGCGGCTTCCTTGCCGCGCACATTCAGGGGATGCGAGTCGGTGGCGTTGTTGGCGAACTTGTAGGCGAATTCGGCGGCATGGGCCGGGCGGCTGTTGATCGAAAACAGCGGCAGGGCAGCACCGGCGACAAGCACGGAGCGACGTGTCAGGCGGGTCATGTTTTGATTTCCTCCCAGGCGTTTTCCCGGATGTGCGCGATCCCGCCATTTTCCGCAACCGCGTATTTCCGCCCGGGGAGGGGCGAAGCCTGCCGGACAAAAAATTTCTGCTTCTTTTTCCAAAAAGAAGCGCTGCCGTCAGTCCGCCTCGTCGGTGGAGAGCCACCACCCATCCCCGGCAAACCAGCAGGTCGCGGCATCCGGCGCATCGATGCGGAAACTGCGCACGTCCTGCCACCCGCCAGCCCGGAATGCCGCATTGAGCCGCCGCCCGCCCTCCGCGTCCTGCGGCCCGACGCAGGGGATGAACCCGGCGCCCGAGATGAACCGCGCCGGCCACGCCATCCCATGCGCCGGCCGTGCGATCCGCAGCATTCCGCCGAACCCGCCGGCGCCATGCAGCGGAAACACCAGCCGCCCGCCCGGCCGCAGCGCATCGAGCCAGCTCCAACTCGGTTGGCTCAGCGCCGCGTTGACATAGATCGCGTCGGCTTTCGGCAGGTCATCCGCGATACCCGAGCGCGCCTGCACTTCCGCCCACGGCCACGCCGCCAGGTTGTCCGCCGCCCGCGCGGCAAGCCCGGGATCGATCTCCCGCGCGATCACCCGCCCCGCCGGCCCCACCAGTTCCGCCAGCAGCGCCGTGTAGTAGCCCGACCCGGCCCCCACCTGCATCACCGTCTCGCCGCCCGTCAGACCGAGCGCCTCAAGCCACATCGCATGCGCGCCGGGCTCGCCGATATTGATCCCCCGCGCCGCGTCGAGCGCCACCAGCGTGTCCTGGTAGAGATACGCCACATCATCGTCCGGCGTGCGCACATAGCCCCGTCCCGGAATGGCGATCGACCACGGCCCCGGCCCAGCGAACGGCTCACGCGGCACTGCGGCGAAGGCCGCGGCAATTCGCGGGTCCTTCACCCCGGCCCGGGTGCTCACATAGTCCGCGAAGAAGCGCCGCAGCGAGACCGAACGGTCCATCGCGCCGCCCTATTCCTCGGGCTCGGTGGTGAACGTCAGCGGATGGCCCTTCTTGCGCGCGGCATCGTTGGCCCGCGTCGCCTTGGTTTCCGCCACATCGCGCGTATAGACTGCCACCACGCAGGCGCCGCGCTGGTGCGCCGTCAGCATCACCCGGTTGGCCGCCCCCTCGGGCATGCCGAATTCCACCAGCAGGATCGTCACCACGAACTCGCGCGGCGTATAGTCGTCGTTGAGCAGGATGACTTTGTGCAGCTTCGGCCGCTCGGTCTTCAACACCGGCTTGATGGTTGGCGTGGTGACGGGATCGCTCATCGCGGCAGCCACTCCCAGGGATCGCGCGGGACCGCCCCGCACGCCCCTGCATACCGAATTCGTGCCCGCCGCCGCAACCGTCGGAGAACGCCGCCATGTCAAACCTTCCCGCCGCCGTGCTGCTCGCCGGGGGCCTGGCGCGCCGCATGGGCGGCGGCGACAAGGCCTTGCGCCCGCTCGCCGGCCGCCCGCTGCTCGATCATGTGCTGGACGCCATCCGCCCCCAGGTGGGCCCCATCGTGCTGAACGCCAACGGAGACCCGGCCCGCTTCGCCGCCTACGCCCTGCCGGTGGTGGCCGACACCATGGAGGGCCACCCTGGCCCCCTCGCCGGCATCCTCGCCGGCATGCGCTGGGCGGCGATCCATGCGCCCGATGTGGCCGACATCGTCTCCCTGCCCACCGACACGCCCTTCCTGCCGCCCGACCTCGTCGCCCGCCTGCAAACCGCCCGCGCCGCCGCCGGCGTGCCGCTCGCGTGTGCGGCCTCGCGCGGCTGGACCCATCCGGTGATCGCGCTGTGGCCGGTGGCCCTCGCCGACACCCTCGAAGCCGCCATGCGCGCCGGCATGCGCAAGATCGACGCATGGACCGCCGGCATCGGCATCGCCCACGCCGAATTCAGCGGCGAGCCGGACCCGTTCTTCAACGCCAACACCCAGGAGGAACTCGCCGAGGCGGAGCGCCTGCTCGCGCATTGACACCCCTCGGCCGAGAACCGAAGGTTCGCCCCCGCTCAACCAGAAGGAAACACCCCATGATCGGCTACGTGATGCTCGGCACCAACGATCTCGCCCGTGCCCGCTCGCTGTACGACCCGCTCGCCGAAATGTTCGGCGCCACCGTTCTGGCCGCCTACAGCTCCGACAAGCGGGTGTTCTACACCTCCGGCGCCGGCCAGCCGATGCTGTCCATCACCGTGCCGCACAACGGCGCCGCCGCCAGCGCCGGCAACGGCACCATGGTCGCCCTGCCCGCTAAGACCCGCGCCATCGTGGACGCCGCCCACGCCAAGGCGATGTCGCTCGGCTGTGCCGACGATGGCGCCCCCGGCGTGCGCGGCCCCAACCCCGATGGCTTCTACGGCGCCTATTTCCGGGATTTCGACGGCAACAAGATCTGCGTCTTCCGCGTCGGCCCGGCATAATCAACCGGCATAATCAACCGGCATAATTTTCTGACCGTCTCGTCCCCTTGAACGGGGAAAACGCGATACCTATTTCCGAACTGTCCGGGATGCCCATCAGGGGTCCCGGACAGCAAACCGGGCCGGCCCATCCGGGCGGCCCATTCGGTAACCTTGCTCTAGCAGGAGGTTCGCATATGAACGCCCTCAATCTGTCCCCGTTGTTCCGCACCGCCATCGGTTTCGACCGCCTGGCCCGCCTGGCCGACACGGCCGCGGCCGCGGATACCTCGTATCCCCCCTACAACATCGAAAAGACTGGCGAGGATCTCTATCGCCTCACCATGGCGGTTGCCGGCTTCGGCCCGGATGACATCGAACTGACCGTCAAGGAAAACACCCTCCTCGTCACCGGCCGCGCCAACGCCGAGGCCCCGAAGGCCGAAGTGCTGTATCGCGGCATTGCGGGCCGTGCGTTCGAGCGCCGCTTCGTGCTGGCCGACCATATCGTGGTCGACGGCGCCGACCTGATGCACGGCATGCTCCACGTCAACCTCAAGCGCGTGGTGCCCGAAGCCTCCAAGGCGCGGCGTATCGCCATCGGCGGCACGCAGGTCGTCGCGCAGGCCGCGTAGGAAGCAAGCGCTTCTTTTTGAAAAAAGAAGCAAAAACGTCTTGATCCAATGGCTTCGCCACTCTCCCCGGGGAGGGGCGAAGCCAACGGATAAGAGTTTTTTGGTTCTTTTTTGCAAAAAAGAACGCCTTGCCTTCACTGCACTCGCTAAGGCGTCTTGAAGAACAAATCCGCCGCCGCCCGGTGCGATCCCTTGCGCGCGATCTCGGCCTTCACGCGGGTGATTTCCGCCTCGAGTTCCGTGACGTACAGCGTCAGTTCCGCCACCCCCATGCCATCCAGCACCGGCGGTGTCAGCCGCGCCGGCTTCGGCCGCGGCAGGTCGTCATCGATTGCCATTCCCAAACCCTCCATTCAACCCTGCTCCGATCCGACATTGGCTTGACCCATGCCGCTCGGACAGTCCATATGCCCGGCTTTCCCCGAAGGTCCAGGCCTGCGGGGCCTCGCACTCGTGCCCGCCGCGCCTGAGCCCCATCCGAGAGTTCGGGCAGGACCACGCCGGATAGCCAAAGGTAACGCGCCATGACCCTTCCCCTCATGCCCAAGGCCACCGCCGTGTGGCTGATCGACAAGACCGCGCTGACCTTCACGCAGATCGCGGAATTCTGCGGTATGCACCCGCTCGAAGTCCAGGCGATCGCCGACGGCGAAGTGGCGCAGGGCATCGTCGGCTATGATCCGGTGGCCAACAGCCAGGTCACACTGGCGGAAATCCGCCGCTGCGAAGCCAACCCGGACGCGCGGTTGAAGCTGCTCCCCACCGCCCTGCCGCAGCCCAAGCGCCTCAAGGGCGCGCGCTACACCCCGGTTGCCAAACGCAATGACCGTCCGGACGGCATCGCCTACCTGCTGCGCAACTACCCGCAGTTGGTCGACGCGCAGATCGCCAAGCTGATGGGCACCACCAAGGAAACCATCCAGAAGGTGCGGGACCGGTCGCACTGGAACAGCGCCAATATCAAGCCGCGTGATCCGGTGATCCTCGGCCTGTGCTCGCAAAGCGATCTTCACCATATGGTGACCGCGGCGAACGATCGTCTGATCAAGGAGGGCCGCGCCGTGCCGGCCCCGCCGACGGAAACCGAAGAAGCCGCCTGATCGCCGCCGATCCCGCGGGATCGGCGGCCACCGGCGGCCCCCCTGGGTGGGTGCCGCCCGTCAGGCCGGCTGCTTGCCCTCGCGCATTTTTTCGAGTTCCTGCTTCACATGGAGCTTTTCGACCTTCAGCTTGCTGAGCAATCCCTCGTCTGGACGCGGCCTGTTGTCCTCGGCGGCAATCTGCGCGTCCAGCGCAGCGTGACGGGTCCTGAGGCTTTCCAGACGACCTTCATGGCTCATATGCAGTCCTCCATCATGCGGTACACGCACCCGGCCACGCCCGATGCACAAGGCATCATGCGCCCCGAATGCAAACGAAGCGTAATCCCATCCGGGGCCGCCGCGCCATGCGAAACAGCGCTGTCGCGAAACGCGCGGCATGCTATGGGAACACCATGCTGAACGACCGTGATGCCATCCTGCGCAAGTTGCATGAGTTGCGGAGCGAACACCGTGACCTTGATACCGTCATCGTCCGCCTCACCGAGGCGGGGCCGATGGACCAGTTGCAACTCCAGCGCCTCAAAAAGCGCAAGCTGCTGCTGAAGGACGAGGTGGCGCGCCTCGAATCCCGCCTCATCCCCGACAACATCGCGTGAGCGCCGAGCCCCCCCGCGTCGGCATCATCATGGGCAGCCAGTCGGACTGGCCCACCATGGTCAACGCCGCCGACATGCTGGCCCGCCTCGGCATCGCGCATGAGCGCCGCATCGTCTCCGCCCACCGCACGCCCGATCGCCTGGCCGGCTACGCCAAAACCGCGCGCGAGCGGGGCCTGAAGGTGATCATCGCCGGCGCCGGCGGGGCCGCCCACCTGCCCGGCATGTGCGCCGCCTTCACCGCCCTGCCGGTGCTCGGCGTGCCGATCGAGAGCCACGCGCTGAAGGGGATGGATTCGCTGCTCTCCATCGTCCAGATGCCTGCCGGCATCCCCGTTGGCACCCTGGCCATCGGCCGCGCCGGCGCCATCAACGCGGCCCTCCTCGCCGCCGCCATCCTCGCCACCACCGACGCGGCCCTGGCCGACCGGCTTGACGCGCTGCGCGCCGAACAGTCCGCCGCCGTGGCCGAGGAGCCCACCGAAGCCCCGGCGGCATGACGCCCCTGCCGCCGAGCGGCATGACGCCCCTGCCGCCCGGCGCCACCATCGGCATCGTCGGTGGCGGCCAACTCGGCCGCATGTCGGCCCTCGCCGCCGCCCGGCTCGGCTACCGGTGCCACATCCTCACCCCCGAGGCCGACTGCCCCGCCGCCCTGGTTTCCGCCGCGATCACCCTGGGCGACTACGAGGACCGCGCCGCGCTGGAGGCCTTCGCCGCCGCGGTGGACGTCATCACCTTCGAATTCGAGAACGTCAGCGCCGCCGGGCTTGATCTGCTGGCCTCGCGCAAGCCGGTCCGCCCGGGCGCCGAAATCCTGCGCGTCAGCCAGGACCGCGCCGCCGAAAAAAGCTTCCTCAACGGCATCGGCATCGCCACCGCCCCCTGGCGCGCGGTGAATTCGCTGGCCGAGTTGCAGCAGGCCGCCGACGAGCTTGGCCTGCCCGCCATCCTGAAAACCACCCGGCTCGGCTATGACGGCAAGGGCCAGGCCGCCCTGCGCAGCCCCGGAGACCTCGCCCCCGCCTTCAAGCGCCTGGCGCCGAAGCCGCTGGTGCTGGAGGGCTTCGTGGACTTCGCCTGCGAAATCAGCGTGATCGTCGCCCGCGGCGCCGATGGCGGCATCGCCAGCTTCGATCCGGTGGAAAACCTCCACCGCGATCACATCCTCGATCTCACCCTCGCCCCCGCCCGCATCCCCACCCAGACCGCCGCCGCCGCCACACAGATCGCCCGCCACATCGCCGAGGGGCTGGGTCTCGTGGGCCTGCTCGCGGTCGAAATGTTCGTCACCGCCGACAACCGCGTGGTGGTGAACGAAATCGCCCCCCGCCCGCACAATTCCGGCCACTGGACCATCGATGCCTGTGGCGCCAGCCAGTTCGAACTCCACATCCGCGCCGTCGCCGGCCTGCCGCTTCTGCCTGCCACCCGCCATTCGGACGCGGTGATGAAAAACCTCGTCGGCCCCGACGAAATCGCCCTGTGGCCGCAAATCCTCGCCACCCCCGGCCTGATCCCGCACCACTACGGCAAAACCGAAGCCCGCCCCGGCCGCAAACTCGGCCACGTCACCCGTCTGTTCCCGCGTGATGCCCTGCCCGGACCCTTCGGCATCCGGGACGCGCTGGGGCCGCTGGCGAGCGAGTAGCCCCTAGAACCCGCTGCCCGCCCGCAACTGGGTGCGCACCCGGTCGGCGGTGAAGAAATCGATGAATGCGCGGATCTTGGCCGGAACGTAGTCGGTCCGGCGGAACACAGCATGGATGCCGCGGCCATACTGGAACGTCGAGTTGGTCACCGCCCGGTCCGCCAGGATGCGCCGCAGCCGCCCGGTGTCGAGGTCGGACTGCACCGTGTAGTCGTCGAGCAGCGCGATGCCATGCCCGGCCAGGGCCAGCATCCGCAGCACCTCGCCGCTGTTGGTGGCGGTGAGGGCCCGGATGCTGACCTCCTCCAGGATGCCGTCACGCGCGAAACGCCACACCGGCTCCTCGGTGCCGATCCGGTAGACCAGGCACTGGTGCCCGGTCAGATCGGTCGGCCGCGCAAGCGGCGGCGCGCGATCGAGATACCCCGGGCTCGCCACCAGCACCCGCTCGGTGGCCAGGATCAACTCGCTCTCCAGCATCGGATCGGGCGAACTGCCGATCCGCACCTCCACGTCGATGGCGGTGTCGTAGTGGCTGAGATCGGCATGCCGCTCGGCGAGCAGCAGGTCCACCGTCACCTCCGGATTGGCGGCCTGGAACGCCGGGATCAGCGGCGCCAGCACCCTGTTGCCAAACATCAGCCGCGAATGCACCCGCAGCCGCCCGCTCGGCCGGGTCTGGAACGCGCCCGCCTCGGCATCGGCCATGCGGATGCCATCCAGGATGGGTTCGATCCGCCGAAGATAGGTCTCCCCCGCCTCCGTCAACGCCAGGCTGCGGCTGGTGCGGTTGAACAACTGGACCCGCAGCGTCGCCTCGAAATCCCCGATGATGCGCGAAACCGAGGCCGGCGACAGGCCCGATTGCCGGCCGGCCTCGGAGAAACTTCCCAGCCGGGCGGCGGCGGCGAACAATTGCATGCCCTGGAGACGGTTCATCGGTCACCTTCTGCCGATCTTCTCGAAATTCGAGAAGATGATCCTTGCAGATCACCGATTGTCTCTCAAGCCGCCCGTCGTGCAAACACCCCTCCACAAGGAGCGAAACACGTAGCTCCACATGGGGGAACCATCATGGTTGAGTTCGGCATTTTTGTACTCATGCAGCAGCGGGGCTATCACCAGCGCCCCGACCAGATCCTGCGCAACGCCGTCGAGCAGACCGTGCACGCCGACCAGGCCGGGTTTGATACCGCCTGGTATGCCGAGCACCATTTTTCCAACTACTGCCTCTGCCCGTCGCCGCTGATGATGGTGGCCCATTGCGCCCCGCTCACCCGCCGCATCCGCCTCGGCAGCGCCGTGTGCGTGCTGCCGCTGTATCACCCCGCCCGCCTTATGGCCGAAGCCGGCTTCGCCGACGTGGTCTCCAACGGCCGCCTCGAATTCGGCATCGGCGCCGGCTACCAGGAGTTCGAGTTCGAACGCTTCGGCGTCAAGCTGGCCGATGCGCCCGAGACCTTCTCGGAATTCCTCGACGTGCTGCCCATGGGCATGGGCGAGAAGATCTTCGAATACCACGGCAAGCACCTGAACTTCCCGCCCACCTCGATTGCCATGCGCGCGCAGCAATCCCCCATCCCGCTGTGGCTCGCCACCGGCAACCCCGCCGTGCAGGCGCGCGCCATGCGCGAGGGCCACAGCCTGTTCGTCACCGCCCTGCTGAACGGCCAGGACAAGCTCGCCTCGCTGCGCCAGTCCCTCGAAGCGGTCGCCGCCAAGGAGAGCCATGACCTCGCCAAGACGCGGGTGGCCCTGCTGCGCTGCGCCTTCGCCAGCGACCGCAAGAGCGAGATCGACGAGTTCCTCGAATGCGCCCTCTACCAGCGCCGCATCTCCGAGAGCCTGCGCGACCGCCGGGCCCAGAGCGATGACGGCTACATGATCCGCGAGGAAAAGCGCGCCACTGACCCCACCATCGAGTCCCTCCGCGCCGCCCTGCCCGTCGGTAGCGTCGAGCAGGTGATCGAGCGCATGGTGCAGGAAATCCGCATCCTGCGCCCCACCCATGTGGCCCTGCAAACCCAGCTCGGCGACTTCGACCAGGCCACCATGCTGCGCCAGATCGAGTTGTGGGGCAGCCGCATCATCCCGGCCGTGCGCCGCGAACTCGGTGACCTGATGCCCGCCACCGTCGAAGCGGCGATGGCCTGACACGTAACCGGACGGCGGCCGAACGCCGCCGTCCCGCCTGCCCACGCCGTGCCGACCTCAAGCAAAACCGTATAAACGGGGGAACCAGTACAATGAGCCATCATAACGGACACCGCGCCGGCCCGAGCCGCCGCGCCCTTCTCGGCGCCGGCCTCGCCATGCCCGCGCTCGCCGCCCTGCCGCGCGCCGCCCGAGCCGCCGGCCAGCCGCTGAAAATCGGCGTGTTGTGCGACATGTCGGGCATCTACGCCGATGACACCGGCCCTGGCCTGGTCGCCGGCGTGAAGGTCGCGGTGCAGGAGTTCGGCGCCAGCGTGGGCGATCGCCCCATCGAGATCGTCAGCGCCGATGACCAGAACAAGCCCGACGTCGGGGCCGCCACCGCCGCGCGCTGGATGGACAAGGAGGGCGTCTCCGCCATCGTCTGTGCCTCGGCCTCTTCCATCACGCTGGCCGTCGCCGAGATGGCCAACACCCGCAACAAGATCCTGCTCATCGCCGGCAGCCTCAGCGCCGACCTGACCGGCAAGCAGTGCACCCCGCGCAGCTTCCAGTTCGGCCTGGACACCTACGCCGGCCCCCGCTCGGTGATCGCGCCGACCATCCGCGCCGGCGCGAAAACCTGGTTCATCATCAACGTGGACTACGCCTTCGGCCTCAGCCTGCGCGACGAGGGCTCGCGGATGATCGCGGCCGAGGGCGGCAAGGTGCTCGGCACCACCGGCTTCCCGCTCGGCACCACCGATTTCGCCAGCCAACTGCTCCAGGCCCGTGCCTCGGGCGCCCAGGCCATCGCGCTCGCCTGTGGCGGCACCGACTGGTCAAACCTGGTCAAGCAGGCCCACGAGTTCGGCATCACCCAGGGCGGCCAGAGCCTGGTCACCCTCACCGGCGGCATCAACGAGATCATGGCGGCCGGCGCCGACCTCTGCGCGGGCATGATCGCCTCGGCACCCTTCTACTGGGACCTTGACGAGGGCTCGCGCGCCTTCGCCGCCAAGTTCCGCCCGCTGCACAACGGCCACTATCCAAACTGGCAGCAGGCCGACGGCTACAACGGCGCTCTGCACTACTTCAAGGCGGTCAAGGCCGCCGGCACCGATGACGGCGGCAAGGTGGCCGACGCCATGCGCGCCACGAAGGTGAAGGACCTGCTGATCGACAACGCCTCCATCCGCGCCGACGGCCAGGTGATGCGCCCGACCTACCTGATGAAGGTGAAGCCCGAGACCGCCCCGGGCCGTGCCGATATCTTCGCCCTGGTCTCCACCCTCGCGGCCGAAGACAGCTGGCGCCCGGCCAGCGAAAGCGCCTGCACCCTGCTGCGCAAGGCCTGATCGTCCGCCATGATGCACCGCCTCCGGCCGCCATGCGGCCGGGGGCGGTACCTGTCCACATTCGAGGAAACAACCCATGAGCGACTCCAACATCATCCGCCTCGAGGTGGACGACCACATCGCCCTCGTCACCCTGAACCGCCCCCCGGTGAACGCGCTCGACCGCGCCATGCGCGATCGCCTCATCGCGATTTTCGACGAAATCTCCGAGCGCGATGATATCCGCGTCGCCGTGCTCACCGGCGCCGGCAAAACCTTCTGCGCCGGCGCCGATCTGCGCGCCCGCCCCAACCTCGCCACCAAGGGCGCCTTCCACGACCACAACCGCGTGACCCGCGAAACCGGCAACGCCATCCACGAATGCGCCAAGCCGGTGATCGCCGCCGTCAACGGCTCCGCCCTCGGCGCCGGTCTCGGCCTGATGGCCGCCTGCGACATCTTCTTCGCCTGCGAGGAAGCGGTGTTCGGCATGCCGGAAATCGATGTCGGCCTCGCCGGCGGTGCCGCCATGCTCACCCGCATCTTCGGCAAGTCCACCATGCGCCGCATGATGTACACCGGCTTGCGCCTCACCGCGGCCGAGATGTATCGCCAGAGCATCATCGAGGAAGTCACCACCCGCGAGGCCCTGGTGCCCACCGCCATGGCGCTCGCCGCCGAGATCGCCGGCAAGAGCCCGCTCGGCATCCGCTACGCCAAGACCTCCTGCAACATGACCGAGTTGATGCCGCAGCGCGACGGCTACCGCTTTGAGCAGAACTTCACCATGGCGCTGTCCGCCACCGAGGATGCGCTCGAAGCCCGCACCGCGATGCTCGAAAAGCGCAAGCCCGTCTTCAAGGGCCGCTGAAATGCGCATCGGCGAGGGCCTGGAGGCGATCTTCCGGCCGCGCTCGATCGCCATTCTCGGCGCGTCCCAGGACTCGACCAAGATCGGCGGCCGGCCGGTGCAGTTCCTGCGCGACTACGCCTTCCCGGGGGCCGTCTATCCGGTCAACCCGCGGGCAACCGAGGTGCAGGGCTACACCGCCTATCCGAGCGTGGACGTGCTGCCCGAAGCCCCGGACCTCGCCATCATCGCCGTCGCCGCCGAACAGGTGCCCGATGCCATCGCCGCCTGTGCCGCCAAGGGCGTGCGCGGCGCCGTGGTGTTCTCGTCCGGCTTCTCCGAAATGGGGGAGAAGGGCGAGGCACTGCAGGCCCGCATCCGCGCCATCGTCGCCAGCACCGGCATCCGGGTGCTGGGCCCCAACTGTCTCGGCGCCATCAGCATCGCCGAGCGCGCCATCGCCACCTTCTCCATCGTGCTGGAAAACAGCATGCCGGCCGCCGGCCCCCTCGGCATCGCCTCGCAAAGCGGCAACCTCGGCAGCTACGCCATGCTGCTGGCGAGCGAAAAGGGCGTCGGCGTCAGCCGCTTCATGACCACCGGCAATGAGTGCGATGTGGACGTGGCCGACGGCATCGCCTTCATGGCGCGAGACCCGGCCACCAAGGTGATCCTGGCGGTGCTCGAAACCTGCCGCGACCCGGCCCGCCTCATCGCCGCGCTGGAGGAAGCCCGCGCCGCCGGCAAGCCGGTGGTGGTTCTGAAGATCGGCGCCAGTGCCGCCGGCCAGGCCGCCGCCGCCAGCCACACCGGCGCCCTCGCCGGTTCCGACCAGGTGTTTGACGCGGTGTTCCGCCGCTGCGGCGCCCTGCGCGTGCGCAGCATCGAGCAACTCGTGGACCTCGGCCAGGCCATCGTCGCCCTCGGGCCGGACCGCCTGCCGAAGGGCCGCCGCGTCGCCGTGCTGGTCGCCTCCGGCGGCTTCGGCGTGCTGCTCGCTGACGCCGCCAGCGCCTGCGGCCTCACCCTGCCCGAACCGAGCGCCGCCACCCAGGCCCGCATCACCGAAATCGTGCCCTATGCTTCGCCGCGCAACCCGATCGACGCCACGGCCCAGATGTCGAGCCGCCCGGAAATCCTGCGCGACATCCTGTTCGCGGTGATGCAGGACGGCGCGTTCGATACCCTCATCGTGCTGGTGTCCTCCGCGCTTTATCTACCCCGCCTGCGCAGCGTCTACATGGCGGCGCTGGCCACGGTGCGCGAACAATTCCCCGATCGCGTGGTGGCGCTCTGCGTGCACGGCCCGGCCGACGCGGTGGGCGAACTCGGCGCCATGGGCTTCCCCGCCATCGACGGGGTGGACGCCTGCTGCGCCGTGGTCGCCGGCTTGGCCGGGCTGCGCGAGGCACTCGCCGCCCCCTCCATCCCGGCGCCCTTGCTACGCGCCATGCCCGCGCTGCCGGCGCCCGATGTGCTGCGCACCGAAAACGGTGCCAAGGCCACCCTCGCCGCCGCCGGCCTGCCGGTGCTGCCGGAAGGCATCGCCCCCGATCCGGACGGCGCCGCCGCGCTCGCCGAGACCATGGGCTTCCCCGTGGTGCTGAAAATCGTCTCGCCCGACCTGCCGCACAAAACCGAAGTCGGCGGCGTCGTGCTCGGCCTCGCCAGCGCCGAAGCCGTCCGTGCCGCCGCCACCGCCATGTTGGCCGGTGTGCGCGAAAAGGCCCCCACAGCCCGCATCGAGGGCCTCCTCGTCGCCCCCATGGTGAAAGGCGGCGTCGAACTCATCCTCGGTACCACCCGCGATCCGGTGTTCGGCCCGGTGGTGATGGCCGGCCTCGGCGGCATTTTCGCCGAGATCATGCGAGACGTCGCGGTCCGCCCGGCGCCGGTCAGCACGGAGCAGGCGATGGAGATGCTGCGCGGCCTCAAGGCCTTCCCGCTGCTCGACGGCGCCCGCGGCACCGCCCGCGCCGACCTCGCCGCCGCCGCGAAAGCCATCGTCGACCTGTCGCACTTCGCCGCCGCCCACGCCGCCACCATTGACGCCATCGACATCAACCCGCTGCTGGTACGGCCGGAAGGGCAGGGCGCCGTCGCCCTCGACGCCCTCATCGTGCCGGCCGGGGAGCCCGCCCATGTCCACTGAAACCAACACCCTCCCCCCTGGCCTCGAAGGCGAGGCCTATCGCGCCCACGTGCGAAGCTGGCTCGCAACCAACGTCCCGGCGGGCTTCCTCGCCGACCGACCCGGCCATCGCACGCCCGGCCTCGAAGACTGCCGCGCCTGGGAAGCGGCGATGCATCGCGGCGGCCTCGCCGGCATCACCTGGCCCGTCGAATATGGTGGCCACGGCCTCAGCCTGCGCGAACACCTCATCGCCAACCAGGAGATCGGCCGCCTCGCGCTGCCCGAGAGCGTCAATTCGCTCGGCAAGGAACTCGCCGGCCCCATCATCCTGGCCATCGGCACCGAGGAACAGAAGCAGCGCTACCTCCGCCCGCTGCTCGAAATGCGCGAGATCTGGTGCCAGGGCTTCTCCGAACCCAACGCCGGTTCCGACCTCGCCGGCCTGCGCACCCGCGCCGTGCGCGACGGCGCAATCTGGCGCGTCACCGGCCGCAAGATCTGGACCAGCGGCAGCCCCAACGCCCGGCGCTGCCTGCTGCTCGCCCGCACCGGCCCCCTCGAAGACCGCCACAAGGGCCTCGCACTGTTCGCCATGAGCATGGATCTGCCCGGCGTCTCGGTCCACCCGATCCGCCAGTTGGACGGCAAGGACAGCTTCGCCGAAGTCCTGATGGACAACGTGGAAATCCCCGCCGAGGACGCCCTTGGCAGCCCCGACGAGGGCTGGGGTTCCGCCGTGCGCGTGCTGTCCATCGAGCGCGCCACCAACCGGATGTACCGCGCCTGGCGCTTCGAGAACGAACTCGCCCACCTCGTCCAGGCCTGCCGCGCCGATGCCACGCTGAACCGCGCGCTCGAAAGCGGCCTGTGGCACCGCCGCCTCGCCGAGACGGTGGTGGATATCGAACTCATCAAGGCGCATGTGGAACCGGTGGTCGAAGCGCTCGTCCAGGGCGAGGCGATCGGCGATCGCGGCAGCCTGATGAAGCTGCACTGGTCCGAGGCGCACCAGCGTTTCGCGGCCTTGGCGCTCGAACTCCTCGAACAGGCCCCGCCCGGCGCCGCGCCCGAGGTGGCCGCCGCCCGCCAGCGCTTCAACGACATCTACATGCGCGGCCGCGCCGAGACGATCTATGCCGGCACGACGGAGATCCAGCTCGGGATCATCGGCGACCGTATCCTGAAACTGCCGCGGGGGCGCTGAGATGAACGCGAACACCGAAGATCGCGACGGCCTGCGCGCCTTCGCCGAAACCGCCCGCCACGCCATCGCGGCCTGCCAGAAGCTGACCCTGCGCGAGCGCGCGGCGCGGCTGGCGGCGGACGGGCTGCTCGGCATTCTCGCCGCCGAGGAAGCCGGCGGCCTCGGCCTCGATGCCGGCTTCGCCGTGCCCGCGATGGAGGCGGCCGGCGCCGGCCTGCTCGGCTTCCCCTTGCTGGAAACCCTGCTGCTCGCCGCCGCCCTCGGGCAGGACCCGTCCGCCAACACCATCGTGTTCGGCGAGAAAATCGCCACCATCGCCTGGTCCGGCACCGCCGATCACACCGGCGGCGTGCTGCATGGCACCGTCGGCCGCGCGCCCCTGGCTCGCGAGGCCGACCTCGTGCTGGTCGCCACCGCCAACGGCGCCGCCCTCGTCGCGCTCGATGGCCCCGGCGTGACCGTCACCCACGCCATCGGCCTCGATATCGACGCCCCCGAGTGCGAAATCACCCTCGATGGCGCCGCACCCGTCGCCACCATCGGCCCCGAGGCCCTCGCCCATTTGCGCGAGGAGGCATTGGTGCTGTGGGCCGCCGCCATCCAGGGCTCCGCCGACGCCTGCCTCGCACTCGCCGTGGAGCACACCGGCACCCGCGAGCAGTTCGGCCGCCAGCTCGTCACCTTCCAGGTGCTGCGCCACGCCCTCGCGCGGCAGAAACTGGCCGTGGAGCACATCCGCGCCACCCTCACCCGCTACGCCGCCCTCGCCGCGGCCGGCGCCCCCGAGGCCCGGCTGGCCCGCCACACCGCCTTCGCCGTCGCCACCCGCTTCGGCGCCGCCGCGGTGGAAAGCGCGCTGCAACTGCACGGCGGCATGGGCTTCACCTGGGACCTGCCGCTGCACCGCCACCTGCGCCGCATTCGCGCCTGGGAGGCCCAGGGTGATAACGTCGGCCTGCATCGTGGCCTCGCCTCCGACCTGCTGCGCGCCAACGCCTGAACCAGAAGACAGGGAAAACCGTCCAATGACCGCCACTCACCGCCCGCTCGACGGCCGCGCGTACTTCATTACCGGCGCCGGCCACGGCATCGGCCGCGCCACCGCCCTGCATCTCGCCTCCCTCGGCGCCACCATCGGGGTGAATGACCTGCGGGAGAACTTCGTCGAGGAATCGCTCGCCATGCTGCGCGAGCAGGGCGGCACGGCCATCGGCGTCACCCGGGACGTTTCCACCCGCGACGGCATGCGTTCGGCAGTGCAGGAATTCGCCGCCGCCACCGGGCGCCTCGACGGCCTGGTCAACAACGCCGCCTGGGTGCGCTACCAGGGCCTCGCCGATATCGCGCCCGAAACCGTCACCCGCATGCTGCATATCGGCTTCGAGGCGGTGATCTGGGGCATGCAGGCCGCCGCCGAGGCGATGACCGGCCCGGGCTCCATCGTCAACGTCGCCTCTGCCGCCGGGCTCCGCTCCACCCCCAACTCCATCGTCTACAGCGGCATCAAGGCCGGCGTGATGGGCATGACCCGCGCCGCCGCCGTCGATCTCGGCGGGCGCGGCATAAGGGTGAACGCCATCGCCCCCTCCGCCACCCCCACCGAGGGCACCATGCGCAACCGGGACGCCGCGCGGGACGCCCACCGCGTCGCCCAGACCCCGCTCGGCCGCCTCGGCACGGTGGACGACATGGCCCGCGCCATCACCTTCCTGCTGTCCGATGAGAGCCTCTACATCACCGGCCAGGTGCTCTCGGTGGATGGCGGCATCGGCACGAGCTTCCTGTGAGCCGCGTCGTCCTGGTCACCGGCGGCGGCGCCGGCATCGGCTGGGCCGCCGCCCAACACTTCGCGGCCGGCGGGGACGCGGTGGTGATCGCCGACATCGACGGGGACGCCGCCACTGCTCGCGCCCGTGACCTCGGCCAGGGCCATGTCGGCCTCGCCGCCGACGTGGCGGACCCCGCCGCCGCCGAGGCTATCGTGGCAGCCTGCATTGCCCGCTTCGGCCGCCTGGATGTGGTGATCAACAATGCCGGCGTGATCGACAGCGGCGGCACCCCCTTCACCGACCAGCCGCTTGACGCCCTGCGCCGCCTGCTCGGCATCAACCTGCTCGGCATGGAGCGCGTCTCCCACGCTGCCCGCGCGGTGATGCGCACCCAAGCCCCGCTCGCCGAGGGCGCCCCGCGTGGCGTCATCGTCAACCTCGCCTCCGGCGCCGCCTTCCGCGCCATCCCGCTGCGCAACGGCTACAGCGCCTCCAAGGCCGGCGTGGTGGCGATGACGCGGGCGCACGGCTGCGCCTGGGCGCGCGAGGGCATCCGCGTCAACGCGCTGGCCCCCGGCTACATCCGCACCGACCTGGTGGCCGACCTCATCCGCCGCGGCCGCGTCGATCCCAGCCTCGCCGAAAGCCGCATTCCCTTGGGCCGCATGGGCACGCCCGCCGAAATGGCCGCCGTCGCCGGATTCCTCGCCAGCCCCGCCGCGCGCGGCATGGCCGGCGCCGTCCTGATCGCCGATGGCGGCGGCTCGGTCTATGGCGGCAGTGACGCTGCCCCGGTGCAGCGCGGCGCCGCCCCCCGCCCGGCCCCGGACGGCACGCCCTGCCACGTCGTCGCCGGCGCCGACACCGCCCTCGGTGCCGCCTGCGTGCGCGTGCTCACCGCCAGTGGCGCCAACGTCAGCGCCATTGACGCCGCCGCTGACCTCCATGCCGCCATCGCCGCCGCGGCGTCCCGCTTCGGCCGGCTGGACGGGCTGGTGAACGCCGCCGGCACCGATGGGCTGCTCGATCCCGCCGCCAGCACCGCCAGCCAGATCGAAACCCATCTCGAACGCCACTTCCTCGCCGCCCAGGCGGCCGGACGCATCATGCTCGCGCAGGGCTGGGGCTCGGTCGTCAACCTCACCAGCACAGCCGGCCAGGCCGCAGGCCTTGGCCCCGATGGCGGCAGCATTGCCTCGGGCGCCATCGGCATGCTCACCCGCTCGATGGCCTGCGAATGGGGCGGCAGCGGGGTGCGCGCCAACGCCCTCGCCCTCGGCCCCCAGATCGCCCCCGACACCGCCGCCGCCGCCGCCTTCCTGCTCTCGCCGGGCGCGGGCTACATTACCGGCAGCGTCATCGTGATGGATGGCGGCCTGTCCATCCACGCCGGACCCGAGGAGCCGAACCCATGGCACTGACCCCCGAACAGGAATCCCTCAAGGCCGCCTATATCAAGGCGCGGGGCTACTGGACCAACTGGACCGAGGGGATGCTCCGCTTCAGCCCCGGCTTCCTCGACCTCTACGCCCGCTACGGCGGCTACGCGGCGGCCAACGGCCCGCTGTCGCCGCTGATGTGCGAACTCATCTACGTCGCTCTCGACGCCTCCAGCACGCATTTGTTCGAGTCCGGCCTCGCCTTGCACATGCGCTACGCCATGAAGCACGGCGCCACCCCCGCCCAGGTGATGGAGGTGCTGGCGATGGCCACCGCCCAGGGCCTCGGCGGCACCCGCGTGGGCGTGGAGATCCTCGCCGAGGAACTCGCAGCCGCCGGGCAGCCCGTCCCCGAACTCGCCGCCGCCGCCACCCCGGTGCACACCGAACTGCAAGCGCGCTGGGTCGCCCGCTTCGGGGACTGGCCGCGCCATTGCGAAGTGCTGGCCCGCCTCGATCCGGATTACCTCGCCTTGGTGCTGGAACTCGACGGCTTCAACAACCCGGCCGATGGGCTGGCCGAACGTGACCGCATCCTCATCCGCCTCGCACTCGATAGCTGCTTCACCGGGCTCAACGCCCCCGCCGTGCGCGAAAGCATCCGCCGCGCCATCGCCCTCGGCATCGCCTGGCAGGACATCCTCCAGGTGTTGCAGATGACCGCCCATCTCGGCGTGCACGCCTGCGCCCTCGGCGTGCCCGCTTTGATGGCGCTGGTGGACGGCTAGGCCGGTCTACTCCCGGCCGCGCCACACCGGCGGATCGACGGCGCCGACCTGCCCGGTGATGCGGCCATAGGCCTCCGGGCGGCGGTGCTTGTCGAAGGCGAAGATGGTGGTGCGGCCGAGGCGGCATACGTCAAGGTCACAGTCGGCCACAATCACCTCGTCATCCCAACTCGTCGCCTGGGCCAGGATTTCGCCCTGCGGGTTGACGATGATGGAGTGGCCGAACAACTCGCAGCCATCCTCGGTGCCGGCCTTGGCCACCGCTACGGCAAAGGTGGCGTTCTGGTAGGCGCCGGCCTGCACGGAAAGATGGGAGTGGAACACCCGCAGGTGATGCGCCTCGAACCCGGCGGCAGCCTGGTTCAGCGAGGGGGTGTTGTAGCCCACCATCACCAGTTCGACGCTCTGCAACCCGAGCACCCGCCACGCCTCGGGCCAGCGCCGGTCATTGCAGATCATCATGCCCATGTTTACGCCATCGAGCCCGCCCATCGGCGCGCGGATAACGGGGAAGCCGAGATCGCCCACCTCGAAGTAGCGCTTCTCCAGGTGCTGCACGGCCCGCTTCGGATCAAGCTCGGCGTGGCCGGGCAGGTGGACCTTGCGATATTTCAGCAGGATATCCCCGGCCGGGCTGACCAGGATGGCGGTGTTGAAATGGTGCCCGTCCGGCGTGCGCTCGGCGTAACCGAGGTGGAAGCCGAGGTTCAGCCGCTTGGCGGCGGCGAACAGCGGTGCGGTTTCGTTGGAGGGCATGGCGCTCTCGAACCACCGATTGGCCTCGGCGCGGTCCTCGTGATAATGGCGCGGGAAGAAGGTGGTGAGCGCCAGTTCGGGGAACACCACCAGTTCGGCACCGCGCTTGGCGGCGCGCTCCATGAGCGCCACCATGCGGGCCACCGCGACATCGCGGCCTTCGGACTTCTGGATCGGGCCGAGTTGGGCGGCGGCGACGGTCAATATGCGTGGCATGCGTGGTCCTGCAGTTGCTCGGCGCTGGCGAAGGCGTCGTTTTGCGCGAGGAGGATGAAGCCGGGCGTGCCGGCCGTGCTGGTGGCACCCACGGCGGCGAGGGTCCAGGCGCCGAGCGGTCCGCCCACGTTGTCGGCCAGCAGGCGGAACGGGTTGATGCCGTCGAGCGTTTCGCCGGGCACGAAGCGGGCAAGGTAGCGATGGCCGGCCAGCGGGGCGGGGAAGGGGGCCCAGGCCTCGCCGACCGCCACGCCGCGCATGGCGGCGCGCACCTCGGCGTCGAGGCAGTCGACATGGATGTGAAGCTGGTTCTGCGAGCGTCCGTTGATGGAATTCACCGCCAGGCTCACCGCGTCCCGCGGCAACGGACGGCCGAGTTTCGCCTCCACCGCCGCGCGGGTTTCCCAGCCCACCGCGAAGCCGCCACCATCGGCCAGCACCGCGGGGTCCTCGATGCCGGTGACGCGGGTGGTGGGGATGATGAGGTATTGCGCCACCCCGGTGCGGTCCTTCAGCACCGCCTGGCCGCGCGCAAGGTCAACCTTGGCGCAGGGCTCGGGCGGCACGCCCTGCTGGGCCTCGGGCACGCATTTGCCGCCGACCAGTTTCCACAGGATGTCGGGGTCCTCGGCGCGGGCGCCGAAGGCGAGCAGCACGAGCAGCAGGGCGGCGAATTTACGCATCGGGCGGCGTGGCTCCTACCTGTCCGGTGATCGGCCCATACCATTGCGGGCGGCGGTGCTGGGCGAAATTGAACATCTTCTCCTTGCCCTGGGCGCAGGCATCGAGATCGACATCGGCGATCACCACCTCATCCCCCAGCGTGGCGGCCTGCGCCACGATGACGCCATTGGGATCGACAATGCAGGAACCGCCGATCAGCCCGCTGCCGTCCTCGTCGCCGGCCTTGGCGACCGCCACCGCCCAGGTGGCATTCATGTAGGCGTTGGACTGCACGGCGAGTTGCGAATGGAAGGTGCGCAACCCGGCATCCTCGGTGGCGCCGCCATTGGGATCGTAGGCGGCCGAATTGTAGCCGACGCACACCAGTTCGGCGCCGCCCAGCGCCAGCACGCGCCAGGCCTCGGGCCAGCGGCGGTCATTGCAGATCAGCATGCCCAGCACGCCGTTGCCGAGGCTGGGCGCGCGGAAGGTGGGGAAGCCGAGGTCACCGTATGCGAAGTAGCGCTTCTCCAGTTGCTGGAACCGCGCACCCGGGCGGGGCTCCACGCTGCCGGGCAGGTGGATCTTGCGGTACTTGCCGATGACGGCGCCATCGGGGCCGACGAGGAGGGCGCTGTTGAAGCGCTGCCCCTCCGGCGTAAGTTCGGCATAGCCGATGTAGAAACCCACCCCGAGGTCTCGCGCCCGCTCGAACAGCGCCGCCGTCTGCGGCCCCGGCATGGCGCGTTCGAAATAGGTGTCGAGTTCCTGGGTGGTCTCGAACAGCCAGCGCGGGAAGAAGGTGGTGAAGGCAAGTTCGGGGAACACCACCAGCTCAGCCCCATCAGCCGCCGCCTGCTCAAGAAGGGCGATCAGGCGGGCCAGGGTATGGGCGCGCGAATCGGCCTTCTGGATCGGGCCAAGCTGGGCGGCGGCGACGCGGATGACGCGCGTCATCTCAATACGTCTGCCGCTTGACGAACTGGCCGGTGCCGGGCGTGGCATGCACCGTCGCGCCGTCCCAGATCGTCCGGCCGCGCAGCACCGTGGTGACCACCCGCCCGCGCATCCGCCGGCCGTGATAGGGCGACCAGCGCATTTCCGGCCGGTCGGTGATGATGGCCTCGTCGAAGGCGTAGTCGGCGCGTTCCATCACCAGCAGATCGGCATCCGAACCGAGGCGGATGGCGCCCTTCTTCGGATAGAGCCCATGCAGTTTCGCGCTGCGTTCGGCGCAGTAGGTGGCCATCAGGGTGGGCGACAGGCCGCGTTCGTCGAGCAGGGTGAACATCAGCGGCGCGTAGCTTTGCAGCCCGGTCAGTCCCGCCCCGTTGGCGAAGATATCGGGCGAGCCCTTGCGATCGGCCGGCCAGGGCGCGTGGTCGGTGGAGACATAGGCCACCTTGTCGGCGACCAGGCAGTCCCACATCCGCTCCACCTCGTCCTTGGTGCGGAACGGCGGGTTGCATTTGCCGCGCCCGCCGAGGCGCACGATGTCCTCCTCCGTCATGCACAGATACTGGATGCAGGCCTCGCCGGTGGCCTGCGCCCCCATGCGGCGGAACACCTCGGCGATCTCGAAGCCGCGCGCCAGCGAGGAATGGGCGATGTGGACATGGGCGCCGGTTTGCAGCCCGATCTCGAAAATCTCCAGGTCCGCCATGGTCTCCGCCAGCGGCGGGCGGGTGCGGCAGTGCCAGATGGCGCTGGTGTTGCCGGCCGCCTTGGCCTCGGCGGTGAGGCGCTCGACGAGTTCCTGGTCCTCGTTATGCACCGCCACCGGCAACCCGGTCTTGGCGATCTCGGTGAAGGCGGCAACCATGGTGGGATGGTCGATGCGCGGGAAGCGCACCGCGTCATACTCGTAGGTGGAGAGCTTGAAGGCCGAGATGCCGGCCGCGGCGAGCCCCGCGATGGCCTCCACGCCGCCGGTTTTCTTGATGGTGCCGTAGAGGGCCACATCGACATGGGCGGTGCGCTCCACCCAGCCGATCTTGTCCATCAGCACCTCGGCCGAGGTGACGGCCTGCGGTACGTCGTACGGCATGTCCACGCAGGTGGTCACGCCTCCGGCCGCCGCACTGCGGGTGGCGCCCTCGATGCCGGGCCAGCCGATGGCCGACGCGGTGTGCATGTGGCCATCTACCAGCCCGGGCATGATGTAGCGCCCGCGATGATCCACGATGTCCCGCGCCGGCGGCGGCACCCCCTGGCCGATGGCGGCGATGATCTCGCCACGCACGGCGACATAGCCGTCCCGGATGACCTCCGATGAAGTAACTATATCGCCCAGGAATACGCGATCGTATGATTCCGACACTTCAATACCCATCCCGTGCAAGGGGTCACGCTTGCCCCACGGCGCGCGCGACCTTAGGAAGTCCATGTTTCAACGCTAACCCGCACACGGCGCGCCGCCAATCCCGCGCCTGACGGCCCGGAGGAGTTCAGCATGAAGTTGCACGACGTGAAGGTTTATCCGTCCAAGGTCCATTTGCCGCGCGAGGACCAGCTTGCCTGGAAAATCGCCGGGGTCGCCGCCGACAAGGTGGCGGTGCCGAAGGACACCACGGAGATGATCATCAACCGGATCATCGACAATGCCTCCGTCGCCATCGCCGCCATCAATCGCCGCCCGGTGGTCTCGGCGCGTGACATGGCGCGCGGCCATTCCAAGAAGGGCGCCGCCACCGTATTCGGCATGCCGTCCGGCAAGACGTTCAGCCCCGAATGGGCCGCGTGGGCGAACGGCACGGCGGTGCGCGAACTCGATATGCACGATACCTTCCTCGCCGCCGACTACTCCCACCCCGGCGACAACATCCCGCCGATCCTCGCCGTGGGCCAGGCGATGGAGAAGTCCGGCAAGGACCTCATCCGCGGCCTCGCGACGGGCTACGAGATCCATATCGACCTGGTGCGCGCAATCTGCCTGCATGAGCACAAGATCGACCATATCGCCCATCTCTGCCCCGCCCAGGCCGCCGGCATCGGCACCATGCTGGGCCTCAAGCAGGACGTGATTTTCCAGGCCGTGCAGCAGGCCGTCCATGTCAGCTTCACCACCCGCCAGTCCCGCAAGGGCGAGATTTCCTCGTGGAAGGCCTACGCCCCCGCCCATGCCGGCAAGCTCGCCGTCGAGGCGGTGGACCGCGTGATGCGTGGCGAAGGTGCGCCGAGCCCGATCTATGAAGGCGAGGACAGCGTGATGGCGTGGATCCTGTCCGGCCGCACGGCGCGCGACAAGGGGCTGGCCGAGGCCGTCTATCACGTGCCGCTGCCCGAGCCGGGCGAGGCCAAGCGCTCTATCCTGGACAGCTACACCAAGGAGCACAGCGCGGAATACCAGAGCCAGGCGCTGATCGACCTCGCCTTCAAGATGCGCGAGCAGATCGCCGACCTGTCGCAGATCGCCAAGATCGTGCTGCACACCAGCCACCACACCCACTACGTGATCGGCACCGGTGCCAACGATCCGCAGAAGATGGACCCCAAGGCGAGCCGCGAGACGCTCGACCATTCCATCATGTACATCTTCGCCGTCGCCCTGCAGGACGGCGTGTGGCACCACGTGGACAGCTACGCCCCCAAGCGCGCCTCGCGCCCCGATACCGTGGAGCTGTGGCACAAGATCGAGACCACCGAGGATGCCGAATGGACGCGCCGCTATCACTCGCGCGATCCCAATGAGCTGGCCTTCGGCGGCCGGATCGAGGTGTTCATGAAGGACGGCAGCAAGCTGGTCGATGAACTCGCGGTGGCCAACGCGCACCCCAACGGCGCCAAGCCGTTTGCCCGCGCCGACTACATCAAGAAGTTCCAGACGCTGACCGACGGCATCATCGCGCCGCGCGAATCGGCCCGCTTCCTCGAAGCGGCGCAGGACCTGGTGAAGCTGCCCGCCGGCGAACTCTATCGCCTCAACGTGGCCATTCCGGCCAGCCGCCTGCTGGTGGGCAAGCCGGGCATTTTCTAAGCGAGCATTTTCTGAGGAGGAAACCATGAGCGAAACCGCCACTTCCAACTTCAAACCCAAGAAATCGGTGGCGCTCTCGGGCGTCACCGCCGGCAACACCGCGCTGTGCACCGTGGGCCGTAGCGGTAATGACCTGCACTATCGCGGCTACGACATCCTCGATATCGCCGATATCTGCGAATTCGAGGAACTCGCCCACCTGCTCGTGCACGGCGAACTGCCCAACGCCGCCCAGCTTGCCACCTACAAGGCCAAGCTGAAGGCGTTGCGCGGCATCCCCAACGCGGTGCGCGCGGTGCTGGAAACCATCCCGGCGGCAGCCCATCCGATGGATGCGATGCGCACCGCGGTGTCCGCCCTCGGCTGCGTGCTGCCCGAGAAGGAGGACCATGGCGCACCCGGCGCGCGCGATATCGCCGATCGCCTGATGGCCTCGCTCGGCTCGATGCTGTTGTACTGGCATCATTTCTCGCAGAACGGCAAACGCATCGAGGTGGAGACCGATGACGACTCGATCGGCGCCCATTTCCTCCATCTGCTGCACGGCAAGGCGCCGCGCGAAAGCTGGGTGCGCGCCATGCACACCTCGCTCAACCTCTACGCCGAGCACGAATACAACGCCTCGACCTTCACCTGCCGGGTGATCGCCGGCACCGGGTCGGACATGTATTCCGCCATCACCGGCGGCATCGGCGCCCTGCGTGGGCCGAAGCATGGCGGAGCGAACGAGGTTTCGTTCGATATCCAGAAGCGCTACGCCAATCCGGACGACGCGGAAGCCGATATCCGCGCCCGCGTGGCGGCCAAGGAAGTGGTGATCGGTTTCGGCCATCCGGTCTACACCATCGCTGATCCGCGCAACGAGATCATCAAGGAGGTGTCCCGCCGCCTGTCGCAGGAAGCCGGCGACATGCGGATGTTCGAGATCGCCGATCGGATCGAGGGCGTGATGGCGCAAACCAAGAAGATGTTCGCCAATCTCGACTGGTTCAGCGCGGTTTCGTACCACATGATGGGCGTGCCGACGGCGATGTTCACGCCGCTGTTCGTGATCTCGCGCACCTCCGGCTGGTCGGCCCATGTGGTCGAGCAGCGTATCGACGGCAAGATCATCCGCCCGACGGCCAACTATGTCGGTCCGGAAAATCAGAAGTTCGTGAAACTGGCTGACCGCGGCTGATAGTTCTCGCCGCCGCGTGCGCGCGGAAATGTGAAGCGCGCCATGGTATTTTGCCATGGTGCGCTTTTTTTCTGCCGAATTTCATTCCTCATCGTGCTTTTCGTTGACATCGGTCTGTCACCGGCCCGATAGCGGAATCAGCATGACCTGCGCGCGTGCCGATTCGTTAACCAGGTGCCGCCCCGTCATGCGAATGGGAAGGTTCGGTTCATGAGCCATCGGCTCGCCCGGCTTCGGATGTGGGACAGGATAGGCGGCGCCGGATCGGCCGCGCGTGTTCTTATGTCAAAGCGCAACCTTTCGCCGCAACACCCCAGCGTGGCCACGCGTGTTCATTGCGAAACTGCGGGAGGCCTGACCCAACACGGCAACAAGGAGTTCGACGCGCCATGACCGATGACGACGTGAAGAAACCGCGGGCCCAGGCGCTCGCCATGAAAGCCGCGAGCAAGAAGGCGGCGGCCCCCAAGGCGGCAGCTCCCGCGCCGGCCGCACCTGCCGCCGCCGCCAAGCCGGCCGCGAAAAAGGCCAAGGCCGCTGCCCCGGCACCTGCACCGGCACCGGCGCCCGCGCCCGTTGCCGCCGCCAAGCCCGCCGCCAAGAAGGCCGCCGCGAAGAAGCCGGCTGCCGCCGAAGCCAAGCCGGCCGCTGCCGCCAAGCCCGCCGCGAAAAAGCCCGCCGCCAAGGCCGCGGCCAAGCCGGCTGCGAAGGCCGCTGCGCCGAAAGCGGCTGCCCCCAAGGCCGCCGCGAAACCGGCTGCCAAGAAGGCCGCCAAGCCGGCTGCGAAAGCCGCGGCACCCGCCAAGCCGAAGGCCGCGAAAAAGGCCGCCGCGCCGAAAGCTGCCGCCGCTCCCGCAGCCCCCGCCGCGGTCGCCAAGCCCGCCGCCAAGCGCAGCCGCAAGGCCGCCACCGGCTGATGCTAGCCCTCGCCCCCTCCCGCTTATGGCGGGAGGGGATGCGCGCCTAGCTGAAGGTCGCCAGCAAATCCTCGACCTGCCCGGGCGTTAGCAATCGAGGCGATTGCGCGCGCAGCAGCAGGAACAGCCGGGCGGCCTCTTCGAGTTCCTCCGCCGCATACACAGCATCGGTCAGCGTCTTGCCGCTCACCACCGGGCCATGGTTGGCGAGTAGCACCGCCCGCGCCTCCTTCGCCGCCGCCGCGATCGCCGGCCCCATCGCCGCGTCGCCCGGGCGATAGTACGGCACCACCGGCATCGTCCGCCCCACCCGCATCACGAAGTACGGCGTCAGCGGCGGGATCGGATTGCTCGCGTCCACGTCGGGCAGACAGGCCACCGCGGTTGCCATGGTGGAATGCAGGTGCACCACCGCCCCGGCTTCGGGCCGCGATTCATACATCGCCCGATGCATGAACACTTCCTTGGACGGCGCATCACCGTCCACGTGGCGGAACCCGAGATCGAGCTTGGACAACCGCCCCGCCGCCAGCCGCCCGAGCGAGGAATTGGTCGGCGTCATCAGGTAGCCATCGTCCAGCCGCACGCTGATATTGCCGGCGCTGCCGACCGAGTAGCCGCGATCGAACAGGCTGCGCGCCAGTTCCACCAGCAGGTCCCGCGTTGCCGCCTCGTCCATCACGCACCCAGCATGGCGAAGGATTTGGTGAAGAAGTCGGGCCCGCCGAAGTTGCCCGATTTCAGCGCCAGCAGCAGCGGCGCCCCGCTGCCCTCGGCATAGGTCCAGGGCACGCCGGGATCGATCTCGTGGCCGATCCGCAGCGCCCGCACGCCAAGCCGGGTGACCACGGCGCCGGAGGTCTCGCCGCCGGCCACCACCAGGCGGCGCACACCCCGCGCCACCAGGCCCTCGGCGATGGCGGCCAGGGCATTTTCCACCAGTGCACCGGCGGCCTCGCGCCCGAGCTTGGCCTGCAACGCGGCCACCTTCTCCGGCGGCGCGCTCGCCGCGATCACCACCGGGGCGGCACCCAGCTTGCCCTCCACCCAGGCCAGCGCCTGCGCCGCCAGCGCCGCCGCATCGGGGGTGGCGAGGGCATCGAGTTCGAGGGTGGGCACATGGGCGCGCGCATTGCCGATCTGGAACAGCGTCGCCCGCGAGCAGGACCCCGCCAGCACCGCCGCATGCCCGGCAACCGACGGCAGCGCCGCGGCATCGCCAGTGGCCAGCAGCCCGGCGCGGCGGAAATTATCGGGCAACCCGAGCGCCACGCCCGATCCGCCGGTGAGCAGCGCATGCCCCTCCGCCGCCTCGCCGATGGCGCGCAGATGGGCGTCGGTCACCGCATCGACGATGGCGAAGCGGCGGCCCTGTTCCTTCAGCGCCGTCATCGCCTTGCGGATGGCGGGCGCGCCGTCATTCACGGTGGCGAACGGCACCAGCCCCACGGTGCCATCGGTCTGGTGCGACAGCACGCGCACCAGATTGGCGTCGGTCATTGGCGTGAGCGGATGCTTCTCCATACCACTCTCATTGAGCAGCGTGCCGCCGACGAACAAATGGCCCTGGTAGACCGTGCGCCCATTGGTGGGGAACGCCGGGCAGGCCAGCGCGAACCCGGCGCCGAGGGCATCGACCAGGGCTTCCGCCACCGGGCCGATATTGCCCTCGGGGGTGGAATCGAAGGTCGAGCAATATTTGAAGAAGAACTGCCGGCAGCCCGCCTTTTGCAGCCACGCCAGCGCGGCGAGGCTTTCGCCCACCGCATCGCGCACCGGGGCGGTGCGGGATTTCAGTGCCACGATGATGGCGTCTGCCTCCGGCACCGCGTCACCCGCGCCGGGCACCCCGATCAACTGGACCGCGCGCATGCCGCCCTTCACCAGCATGGCGGCAAGATCGGTCGCGCCGGTGAAATCGTCCGCGATGCATCCGAGCAACGCCATCTCAGTATCCTCCGTTGGGCAGCGCCAGAAGATCGCGGTGGCCGACCCGCATGGCAAGCCGCCCGGCCGCGATCTGCCGCAGCCGCGCCGCGCGGGCCGCCCTGATGGTGCCGCGTGCGGCCGGCATCCAGTGCGCGGCCGCGTCCGCATGGCCGTGCACCAGCGCGCTCAGCATGTGCGCGGCGCCGGGGGCGATGCGCCAGTGCGACTCCGCGGCGCTCACCGCAAAGCCCCGCGCCGAGAACGCCGCCCGGAACGCCGCCTCGGCATGGCGGCCGACCGAGGGGCCGAACCCCTTGTCGCGCGCCTGGTCGCGGCGGAAGCCGGTGGTGACCGCGATGTCCCCGGCGTGGCTGGGCATCATGCGGTCGTGACCATCGACATTGAGGCACGCCAGCATCGGCCCGCGCACCGCGGCGGCCAGTGCCTCTAGCCAGCGGCGGGACACCAGGTCGAGCAGGGCGCTGCACACCACCGCGTCGGCGTCCCCGATATCGAGTCCTTCGAGATCGGCCAGATCGGCGACGCGCGTGGCGATGCGCCAGACACCGTGCGGGGTGGTCACGGTGAGGCCCCCGCGAACGCTGACGTCGAAGCCCTGCGCCTCGGCCCAGTCCGCCGTTTCGGCCAGCCCGCGCGCGAGCAACCCGGCGTCGGCATCCACCAGCAGCCAGGCCTGGTCGCCGGCGATGCGCGGGGCGAGCCAGCGCAGCAGGCTGCCGGTGCCGCAGCCGAGATCCATGATCACCGGCCGTTCTGGCAAGGCGGCGATGAAGCGCGCGGCGAGGGCGGGGTTGCGGGCCGCGGCATCGAACGGCTCGCGCAACGCCAGCCAGTCGCCGTCGAAGGTCTCGCTCATACCAGTGCCGCGGCGAAGGCCTCGGCCTGGGCCGGCCAGTCCGGCAGGGTCTGCCCCACCCGCCACGCCGCCTCGGCCGCCGACGCGCGCAGCGGCAGGTCGTAGATCAGCCGGCGGATCGCCTTGGAGAACGTCACCTGGTCGCCAACTTCGCAGACGATGCCGGCCTCGGGCGTCACCAGCGCGCCGGCCGCACCGCCGTTGGTGACGGCCACCGGCAGCCCGCGCTTGAGCGCCTCGGCGATGGCCATGCCGTAGCCCTCGAACTGGGTGGCGAGCGCGAACAGGTCCGCCCCACGCCACAGCGCGTCCAATGCGGCGTCGCTCTGCTCGCCCAGGAACGTCACCCGGCTGGTCACGCCGAGTTCCTCCGCCAGCGCCCGCAGCGACTGCGCGTGCACGCCATCGAGCAGCGGCCCGGCGATCACCAGGCGCCAGTCGAGATCGAACAGGCGGGCCAGGGCACGGATCAGCAGGTCGTGTCCCTTGCGCGGAATGAAGGCGCCGAGGGAGAGGATAGTGCAGCCCGGCCCGCCCGATCCGGTGCAGCGCAGCGCCGGGGCGGTGCCGGGCACCACCACGCGCACGCGGGCGGGGTCGACGCCGAATTCCTTCGCCAGCCGGTCGGCCGTGGCCTGGCTCGTGACGATGATGCGGCGGAGCAGGGGGAACAGGCGGTGCTCGATCGCCTTCAACGCATCGCGCGCCGCATCGGTGCGGCCGGCCTCCAAGGCGGTGGGGTGGTGGATCAGGCCGACGGCGCCACGGGCTACCAGATCGTCCGTCAGGTCGGCGAAGGCGGGCAGGCCGAGGCCGTCGATCACCGGGATGGCGTCGGGCGCCACCGCCACCCAGGCCGCGCGGGCCGCTTCCAGCGCCGCGGAATCGGGCAGCGGGTGGTGGCCGGCGCATTCCAGCACGTCGACGCTGTGGCCGATGGTGCGCATGCCGCCGATGATCGCCCGGTCATAGCCATAGCCGCCCGATACGGTGTCGAGCCGGCCCGGCACGATGAAGGCGGCGCGCATCACGCAACCGCCCCTTCGTACGCCGCCCACGCCACCGGGGTCTCGCGGATCAGCACCTTCAGCCAGGTGACCGCCTGGCCGCCTGCCCCCATCACCCCGGCGCGCAGTGCGTCGGCGAGCAGGGTGTGGATGTGGTGGGCCATGAACTCGGTGGTGGTGTTCTGGCCGGCGAACTGCGGCTTTTCGTCGAGGTTGCTGTAGTCCACCGTATCGAGCACCCGGCGCAGCTCGATCTTGGCGAGGCCGATATCGATGAGCAGGTTGAGATGGTCGAGCTTGGGGGCACGGAACTCGGCTTCCACCGCGAAGGTGGCGCCGTGCAGCTTCTGGGCCGGGCCGAACTCGGCGCCGGTGAAGCTGTGGGCGATCATGATGTGGTCGCAAACGGTCAGGCTGAACATGAGCTATTCCTCGTAGGTGACGACATGGCACAGGCCGCCGGCGAGCAGGCCGGGCATGCGATGGGGCAGGTGGGCGAAGGGCACGGTCTGGTCGAGCAGCGCGTCCAGCAACGGATCGGCGAGCAGGCCCAGCGCCATGGCGAGGCGCTCGCCGTGGCTGCGCCGGCCGCGCATGGCGGGCGACACGCTTCCCACCTGGGAGGAGAGCAGGCGCAGGCGCCGCGCGTGGAAGGCCGCGCCGAGGGGGAGGGCAGGGGTGCGATCGCCGAACCAGCTTGCCTCGATAATGCGGGCCTCGAAGGCGGCGCTGGCGAGTGCGGTGCGCAGTCCGGCCTCGCTGCCCGAGGCATGGATGATGAGTTCCTGCTCGCCGGGGGCTGCGTCGGGGGTGGCGAAGGCGGCGCCGAAGCGGTGGGCGAGCGGCGCGCGGGTGGCGTCGATATCCACCATCGTTACCGTCGCGGCCGGCAGTTTCGCCAGGAGATAGGCCACGCACAGACCCACCACGCCGGCGCCGATCACCATCATCCGCTCGCCGGGCAGGGGGGCTGCGTCCCACACGATGTTGAGCGCGGTTTCCATGTTGGCGGCCAGCACGGCGCGGCGATCCGGCACGGCGTCGGGGATGGCGATGCACATGGCGGCGGGGGCGTTGAACCGGTCCTGGTGCGGGTGCAGCACGAACACCCGCTGCCCGGCCCCGGTGACGCCGGCCACGCTGTAGCCGTACTTCACCGGGAACGGGAAATCGCCGCCCATGAGGGGCGCGCGCATGGTGAGAAACTGGCTCGGCGGCACGCGACCGGCGAACACGGTGGCTTCGGTGCCGCGCGAGATGCCGGAGGCCCGGGCGTCCACCCTTGTTTCGCCGGCGGCCGGTGGGGACAGGGGTTCGTCGCGCAATACGCCCTGGCCGGCGGCGATGGTCCAGAAGGCGCGCGCGGTCATGCCGGTGGGCTCGCGGCGAGGTCGATATCGAACAGCACGTCAGCGCCGAGGCGGTGGACGGCCCAGTCGAGCCGGCGGCCGTCCTTCGGGGTGGCCACGCCATCCAGGGTGAAGGCCGGAATGCCGGCGCCCAGCAGCAACGGCGCCACCGTCACATGCAGCCGGTCCAGCAGGCCGGCGGCGAGGAAGCGCGATACCGTCAGCCCGCCGCCCTCGATGAAAACGCGCGCCAGGTCACGCGCATGCAGTGCCGCCAGCGCTGCGGCGAGATCGATGCCGCCCGGCGCGCGGGGCACCCCGATCACCTCAGCCTGCCCAGGCGCGGGGGCGTCGGCGCGATCGGCGGCGCAGAGGATCAGGGTGCGCGGACCACTGGTGAAAATGCGATGATGCGGCCCCAGCCGCCGCTCGGTATCCAGCACCACGCGCACCGGGGACGGGCCGCTGCACAGCCGCGTGGTCAGCAGCGGGTCATCGGCGCGCACGGTGCCGGCGCCCACCAGCACGGCGTCAAACAGGGCGCGCAGGCGGTGCGTGTGCAGGATGTCCTCGGGGCCGCTGATCCAGAACGACGCGCCGCTGGCGGTGGCGATCTTGCCGTCCAGCGTCTGGGCGATACGGCCGAGCACCAGCGGGCCGCGCAGCAGCGGGGCGTAGAGCGACAATGGGCCAGCCGCGCCGGGCGCACGCGCCAGCACGTCCCGCCAGGTCGCCTCGTCGTCATCATCCCGCATAGCGGGCCGCGTAGCACCACGGCAGCGCAAAGACCAGCGTCAGGCGCGCGCGGACAACGCGATCCCGTGGGCGATGCCCTGCCCGGAGGGCGCACTGTGGCCGCCGCGCGCGGTGTAGCGGTTGGCCTCCCCGCCTCGCGCGCGGCGCGCCGCCTGGGCCGCGCTGGCGATCAGGCCGATCACCCGCCCCTGCGCCGCCAGGCCGCGCTCCAGCCAGGCGCGGTTCTCCTGGGCCAACACATCAAGCCGCAGCGCCGCCGGATGCCGTCGCTCGCTGGGCGCGGCCGGACGGAGGGCGGTCAGCGCCTGCACCACGCGGGCCTTCTCCGGTTCCAGCGCCGCCGCCGCGCGCAAATCCATCGCCGCAAGGGCGGCGTTCTCGCGCTCCAGCACCGCGATCGCCGCCGCCACCGCCGCCAGCCAGGCCGTACTCATTTGCCGTCTCCCTGTTGTTGTTCCTGCATACGCAGCATCTGGTTGAACACCGGCATCGCGAGCCCGAGCCCGCCATGGCCGGCCATCTGCTTGGCCACGGCCTGGGTCAGCATGGGCCGCCACATCTCCTCGCCGCTGCCGCCGCCGAACATCCCCTTGCCGGCATCGCCGCCGTCGATCTGGATGGTGTCGAACATCGGTTGCAGCAGGGCGCCGAGCGCCATCGCCTCGAAATCCTGCGCCGCCTTCCAGGCCTTGGCGCCCTGCGGGGTGGCAAGCTGGGCGGGATCGGGCGTGGCGGTGTGCTGGATGTTCATCGCACCTGGAGTTCCGCCTGGAGTGCACCCGCCGCCTTGATCGACTGGAGGATGGAGATCATATCGCGCGGCCCCACGCCGAGGGCGTTGAGGCTCGCCACCAGGTCCCTTAGGGTGACGTTGGCGTTGAGGATGCCGAGTTTCTTGTCGGCGCCGTCATCCACCTGCACGTTGGTGCGCCCCACCGTGGTGGTGGTGCCGTTCGACAACGGGCCGGGCTGGCTCACCTCCGGCGTTTCGGTGACGCGGATGGTAAGGTTGCCCTGGGCGATGGCGACGGTGCTGACGCGCACATTGGCGCCCATCACGATGGTGCCGCTGGCTTCGTCGATCACCACCACGGCGGCGTTGTCGGGCTGCACCCGCAAATCCTCGATGCGTGCGAGGGCCTCGATCACATCGCGCCCGGCGAGGTCCACCGCCACCGTGCGCGGGTCGATCGCCTTGGCCGGGGTACCGCCGAGGGCGGTGTTCACCGCGGCGGCCATCCGGCGCGCGGTGGTAAGGTCCGGGTTGCGCAGGCCGAGGCGGATGGCGGTTTTGTTGGCCAACAGGTAGCCGACCTCCTTTTCCACCGTCGCCCCGTTGGCGATGCGCCCCGCGGTGGGCACGTTGCGGGTGACCGAGGCGTTGGCGCCGCGTGCCGAAATCGCCCCGGTGGCGATCGCGCCCTGCGCCACCGCGTACACCTCCCCGTCGGCCGCCAGCAGCGGGGTGACCAGCAGCATGCCGCCGGTGAGGTCCTTGGCATCGCCCAGGGCGGACACCGCGACGTCAATCCGGCTGCCGCTGCGCACGAAGGCGGGCAGGCTGGCGGTCACCATCACTGCGGCGACATTCTTGGTTTGCAGCTTGGCGGCCTGGTCACGGGTGTTCACGCCGAGGCGCTCCAGCATGCCGATGAGGGACTGGCGGGTGAAAATCGCCGAATCGAGCTTGTCGCCGGTGCCGTTGAGGCCAACCACCAGGCCGTAGCCGACGAGCTGGTTGTCACGGACGCCCTCGACGTCCGCGATGTCCTTGATGCGCACCTGGGCCTGGGCGGCCGATGCGGCGAGCATCAGCAGCGGGATCAGCCAGCAGAACCGTCGTAGCGTGTCGTCAACCATTACACGTCAAACTCACACCGTGATCACCATCGTGAGGCAAGACATGTGCCAGCCCCGCCGCGCCGAAATCCGCCCCGCTTGCCCTGCCGGGGGTCGGCATATGCTGCCGGGCGGCACGCTGTGCCGCCCCGGAGGTGTCTGAGATGTCGATTATCCAGGCGTTGTTCGGCCCCTCGGCGATGCCGCCGCGCCGGACGGCAGGCGGCGGCGGGGCCTTCAGGCTGCCCGAGGAGTCGCATGGTGCGGCGCGGGCCATGATTCCGCGCGGAACAGTATCACTATCCGCACTGATCGCCCTGCAATCCGAAGACGAGCCGGTGGAGGATCGCGAAGCGCGGCGCCATGGCCAGGATGTGCTGGCCGAGCTTGCCGCCCTGCACAAGGCGTTACTTAATGATACCAATGGCGTGCGAGACCTGCGGCCACTCGCGGCGCTCACCGCCGAACTACCCGCTCCGGCGCGGGACCCGCGGCTCGGCGAGGCCGTCGCGGCGATCCGCCTGCGCGCCCGAGTCGAGCTGGCGCGATATTCGACAGGTTGATTAAAAAGGTCGGACCAAACGGAGAATTCATACAGGACCCCTTGGCGCACCGTCAGCCCACCGTTATAAGCCGCCCGGACTTACCCCCCTCCGCCCCGCGGCGGAGCGCGGTCGAAACGATGCAGGATCGCCAGCCGATGATGGTCACACTGCCGCATGACTACCGACCCTCCGATGAGGAGGAGTTCATGAATCCGCTACAGATCGAGTATTTTCGCCAGAAGTTGTTGAGATGGCGCTCCGATCTGCTCCGCGAGGCGGATGGCACGCTCGCCAGCCTCTCGGAAGGCGGTATCCACGAATCGGACATCACCGATCGTGCCAGCGTGGAGACCGACCGTGCGCTTGAGCTGCGCACCCGGGACCGCGCGCGCAAGCTGATCTCCAAGATCGACCAGGCCCTCCAGCGCGTCGAGAACGGCAGCTACGGGTTCTGCGAGGAGAGCGGCGAGCCGATCGGCCTGCGCCGGCTTGAGGCACGCCCGATCGCCACCCTGTCGATCGAGGCGCAGGAGCGGCATGAGCGCATGGAGCGGGTTCACCGCGACGACTGATCTTCCGCGCAGGCGCTTCTCCGACTAGAGTGATGTCAAGGCCTCGCAATGAGGTCATCACTCCGGAGGATCGCCCATGCTGCGCCGTCGTCACCTTCTGCAAGCCACCGCGGGCATGCTTGCCGCGCCCGCCATCGTCGAGTCGGTGGGTGCCGCCACGCCGTTCGACTGGAAGCAGTTCAAGGGCTCCAAGATCGAGGTGAACTACCAGCTCTCGCCGCGCGCCGACGTGGCCAAGGCGAGCATGAAGGCGTTCGAGGAACTTACCGGCATCCGCGTCGGCTTCGAGCAGATCCCCGAGCAGCAGCAGCGCCCCAAGGCGGCGCTCGAAATGGCGTCCGGTCACCCTAGCTTCGATGTGCTGCAGATCGCGATGCACGTGCAGAAGCGCCAGGTGGAGGCCGCCCACTGGATGGAGGACCTAAACCCCTACATCAAGGACCCGACCCTCACCAATCCGGATTTCGATCTCGCCGACTTCTCCAAGCCCTCGATGGCGGTGGGTACCGCGGCTGACGGCAAGATGACGGCTGTCCCGTACAACCAGGACCTGTTCATCCTGTTCTACAACAAGGCCCTGCTCGCCGAGGCCGGCTTCAGCGGCCCGCCCAAGACGTTCGACGAACTCTACAGCATGGCCAAGAAGATGACGGACCCGGCCAAGGGCGTGTACGGCTTCGTCGGCCGCGGCATCAAGAACGCCAACGTGGTGCTCTATGACACCTTCCTGCTCGGCTACGACCAGGAGACGGTGACGCCGGACGGCAAGAAGCTGCTCACTGATACGCCCAAGGCGATCGCGGCGGCGCAGTTCTACCAGAAGCTGATGCGCGATTGCGGCCCGCCGGGCTCGGTCGGCTTCAACTGGAACGAGGCGCAGACCAGCTTCATGCAGGGCCGCGCGGCGATGTGGATCGATGGCATCGGCTTCTCGGCCCCGCTGCTCGATCCCGCCAAGTCCCGCATCACCGACAAGGTGGGCTTCGCGGCCGTTCCCGCCGGCCCCAATGCCCACAACACCGCGACGTTCATCGATGGCATCGGTGTGCCCGCCGGCGCCAAGAACAAGAAGGCGGGGTGGTACTTCTGCCAGTTCGCCGCCAGCAAGGAGTCGATGAAGGAGATCCTGCGCTCGGGCTCCGGCACGCCGCCGCGCTCGACCGCCTATAACGACCCCGACGTGCAGAAGAACGGCAAGTTCCCCAAGGACTGGTTCGAAGCCACGCTGGCCAGCCTCAAGATCGCCCGCGCGGGGCTGCCGGTGATCGTGCCGGTGACCGAGTTCCGCGATACCATCGGCATCGGCCTGACCAACATCGTCGGCGGCGCGGATGCGGCGACCGAGCTGAAGAAGGCCACCGAGACGTTCCAGCCGATCCTGGACAAGGCCAACGCCGGCTAACCGGCGGCACTATCCACGTTCGACAGAAGAGGCCGATGCGGTTGCACCGGCCTTTTTTGTGCGCCTACGCCAGATGCCGGGCCAGGAACGGCGCCAGGACGGCGAGGAACCCGGTGGTGTTCTGCGACGGCACGCCGTGGGCGCAGTTCGGCACCGTCACCAGTTCGCCCTTCGGCAACGCGTCGCGGAAGCGCTCGGCGGCATCGGGGTCCAGGATTTCGGAATCCGCACCGCGAACCACCAGCGTGGGCAGGTCGAGCAGCGCCACCTGGTCCAGCGTGAGGTTGTCCTGCAGGCGGCGCCCGGCGAGCAGGCCGAGGCGGCGCGGCGCCGGGTCGCACTTGCTGATGTATTTGCCGTCGGGGCGTTGCAGCATGTTGTACTTCACCGTGCGCTCGATGTGGGCGCGGGTGCGGTAGGGGTCATATTTCTGCACATTGGCGATGAAGGCCTCGAGGTCATCGAACTCCTCGTTGGCGCGCACGAAGCCGGCGATGGCGCTGCGGCCGGCCTCGGAGATTTCCGGGCCGATATCCACCACCACCAGGCCGCGCAGGCGGGCGCCGGCGTCCCGGGCGAGCAGCATGGCGTTGCGCCCGCCCATGGAGTGCCCGGCCACCACCGGGCGATCCAGCCCCATGGCGGCGATGAAGGCGGCGGCATCCTCGGCCATGGTGGCGTTGGAATAATCGACATCGCGGGCCCACTCGCTGTCGCCGTGGCCGCGCTGGTCGAGCGCCAGCACCCGATAGTGTTGTGCCAGGCTGAGGCTCACCAGGTCCCACGAATGGGCGGACTGGTGGCCGCCGTGCAGCAGCACGACGGGCGGCGCGTCGGGGACGCCCCAGTCGAGGTAATGGAAGCGGTGATGGCGCAGCACGATGTTGCCGGAGCGATAGGCGGTGCGCGGCGCGTGCGGAATGCCAAGGTCGGCGGCGCTGGCGAGCAGGCTGGCGAACTCGTCGGTGCCGGTCATGTCCAGGGCCGCGGCGTCGGCCGCGAAGGTGTTGAGGAACATCGGGACGTTGCCTTGTTGCGAGCGCAGAGGATGGCAGCGGGGGGAACCGGCGGCAACGTGGGGGCATGGCGGAGGAATGCGGGCCGGGGTGTGTCTTGCCGCTCAGGCGCTGCGGTCCTACAAGCCGCCATCATCAACCGCATGGGGAGAGTGTACGCATGAGCAAGATCATCCGCACGGAGCCTAATCCGATTCTGTCGAAGGCCGTCGAGTACCACGGCTTCGTGTTCCTGCAGGGCTGCACCGCGAAGGACCCCTCGCAGGACATCAAGGGCCAGACCGCGCAGGTTCTCGCCCTGATCGACGAACTTCTGGAAATCCATGGCACCGACAAGACCCGCATCCTGCAGGCCCAGATCTGGCTGAAGGACATCCGCGATCGCGATGCCATGAACTCCCTGTGGTCCGCCTGGCTGCCCAAGGACGGTGCTCCGGCCCGCGCCTGCGTGGAGGCCAACATGGCCGATCCGCGCCTGCTGGTCGAAATCATGGTTACCTGCTGCAAGTAAGCCGCTACCGGCTGACGGCAACGGCGGCGAACCCCGGTTCGCCGCCGTTTTTCGTGGTGGGCCACGCGCATTCGGCGAGCCCGACTCCTTGGTTTGCTATTCCCGGTTGTGGCAAATAAGCCACACGAGGCATTTTTGCCACTCGGCATCGAAGTCATCGCCGCAAAAGGCAATAATTCCTATCACGAAGAGTTATCCACAGGCCCAATTTACGAATACGCATGTCTGTCGTGCGGAAACCGCTTTGACGGGTTGCGCCGATCACGAACCCGTAGCAATCGGAAACACGGATGCAGCGGGTAAAGGATTTGCGGCATGATCGACGGAACGGCAGGAGCTTCGATGACGGCTCGCTTTACGCAGATTGGCGCAGTTTTCCTGGCAGTTTGCCTTGCTTTCCCGGCCGCCGCCGAATCATCGAACAAGACCGCCGCCGCCAAGCCCGTCGCGCACAAGGTTGTTACCCAGGCCGCGCAGCCCGCCCTCAAGAAGATCGCCTTCCAGCCCACCAGCAAGAACCCGCAGCTCAAGACCAGCAAGGTGGCCTACGTCACCCGCGGCTACGGCATCAGCTGCGTGCCCTATGCCCGCTCGGTCACCGGCATGGACATCAAGGGTAACGCCAAGGATTGGTGGGACAATGCGGCCGGCCAGTATGCCCGTGGCAACCTGCCCGAGAGCGGCGCGGTAATGAGCTTCCGCGATACGCCCGGCATGCGTCTCGGCCACGTTGCCGTCGTGACCCGCATCGTGGACAGCCGCACGGTGGAGATCGACCACGCCAACTGGCGCGGCCCGGGCGCCACCAAGGGCAACGTGTTCAAGAATATCCCGGTGGTGGACGTGTCGCCGCGCAATGACTGGAGCCAGGTCCGCGTGGGCCTCGGCCATACCGGCGACTACGGCGGCACGGTCTACCCGACCAACGGCTTCATTTATGATCGCCCGGACAACGGGATGATGGTGGCCAGCGCCAGCATTACCGCCCAACCCGCCCGTTGGCGCGATGCCGAAGTGATCCACCGCGAAATCCGCTAGGGCCGTCCCTGGGCGTTTCCGGGGCAGGGCAATACCACGCCGAAGCTGACATGTGTTTTGCGCCCAGGAGGGACTTGTTCCTCTCCTGGGCTAATTTTATGTCTTCATACCAATCGATGTGTGCCAGCGTCGTAATGAACGAAGTTGACAGTTTATAGCTAGCCCATCTTATTCACGGCGTGGCAGGGATTCGCTGGCGGGCGTCGCGTAAGGCGTTGATCACGTTTAAGGACTGGGTGTCGAAGCCATCCTTTCCACGCGAACGCGCCGAGCCACACCCGCCATGTCCGACGATA
>CAIMWH010000278.1 GCA_903845065.1 uncultured Rhodospirillales bacterium
CGAAGATCAGCGGCAGTGAAGTCGGGGCGGAGGGCAAGGGCTGCGGCCATGGCGAACGTCCTGATGCTCGCCATCGTGAATCACATTAGGCCCCGCGTCGGGAATCCCCTCATGAGTCAAAAATTATGCCGGTTGGTATTATCCCAGTCATAGAGCTGCATGTGCGCGTTGCCGTCGGGCGGCAGGGTCTCGGCGTAGGCGGTGACGAGGCGGGCGGCCTTGGCGTGGAGGGTGGGGTCATCGAGGGCGGTGCCGAGGACGGCGAGGCCGGAGACGATCTGGCCAAAAATCACCGAACTGGTGGTGCTGCACCAGCCGGCCATCGCCAGGCCGGGGGCGGGGAGCCCGGCCTGGGCGCGGAAGCCGTGCAGCAGCGCGTCCTCGGAGAGGGCTGCGTAGAGGTCCCGCGCCTGGGTCACCTGGCGTTGCCAGCGTGACGGCAGGAGGGTGACGCCGCGGTGGTCGAAGCCAGCCAGCTTGTCTTGCATGCCGGGATTGAACGGCAAATCCGGCCGGGGTGGAAGATGGATCAGGCGTGGGCGGGTTGGGCGCCTTCGGCGTGCACGCTGGCCAGGATCTCGAAGGAGCGTTTGCGCGCCGCGTGATCGAAGATCTGCGCGGTGACCATCAGTTCATCCGCCCCGGTGTCATCGATGAAGGCCTGCACGCCGCGGCGCACGGTTTCGGGGCCGCCGACCACGGAGCAGGAGAGCGCGTTGTCGAGCATCATGCGGGCGCGCGGGTCGATCCGTGCGTCCATGTCGTCCACCGGCGGCGGCAACTTGCCCGGGCGGCCGCTGCGCAGGTTGATGAACGCTTGTTGCAGGGAGGAGAACAGGCGCCGCGCCTCGGCATCGGTGTCGGCGGCGAAGACGTTGATGCCGAGCATCACGCGCGGTTCGGCCAGCCGCTCGGAGGGGCGGAAGCGGGCACGGTAGATGGCGATGGCCTCGCGCATCTGGGTTGGGGCGAAATGCGAGGCGAAGGCGTAGGGCAGGCCGAGCATGGCGGCAAGCTGAGCGCCGTAGGTGCTGGAGCCGAGGATCCACACTGGCACATCGAGACCGGCCCCCGGCACTGCCTGGAGTTGCTGGCCGGGTTGGGTGGGGCGGAAATAGTCCATCAGCTCGATCACATCCTGCGGGAAGTCATCGTCCCCGGCGAGGTTGCGGCGCATCGCGCGGGCGGCGATCTGGTCGCTGCCGGGGGCGCGGCCGAGCCCGAGATCGACCCGGCCGGGGTGCAGTGCGGCCAGGGTGCCGAATTGCTCGGCGATCAGCAGGGGGGCGTGGTTGGGCAGCATCACGCCGCCGGCGCCGATGCGGATGGTGCTGGTGCCGGCGCCGACATGGGCGAGGGCCACCGCGGTGGCGGCGCTGGCGATGCCAGGCATGTTGTGGTGCTCGGCCATCCAGTACCGGAGGTAGCCGAGGCGTTCGGCATGGCGCGCGAGGTCCAGCGCGTTGCGCAGCGCCTGGCCGGCGGTGCTGCCTTCGGGGACGGGGGCGAGGTCGAGAATGGAAAGTGGGGTCATGGCATCGATATAGGCATGCCGGCGGTAGTGCGTAAGGCGGGCTACTCGCGCCGCGCCGGCCGGCGCGTCATCTCCAGCACCACCACCGTGCCGACGGACAGCACGATGAGGATGGTGGAGATGGCGGCGATGGTGGGCTCGATCTGGTCGCGCAGGGCGTTGAACATCCGGCGCGGCAGGGTGGAGTACTCGCCGCCCGAGATGAAGAACGAGACGATCACCTCGTCAAACGAGGAGATGAACGCCAACAGCGCGCCGGACAGCACGGGCAGGCGGATCTGCGGCAGGGTGATGGCGCGGAAGGCGCGGAACCAGGTCGCGCCGAGGCTGCGGGCAACGCGCTCCTGCGCCATGTCATAGCTGCGCAATCCGGCGCCGACGCTGACCACCACGAATGGCAGCGCCAGCATCGCGTGGGCCAGCACCAGGCCGATGATGGTGTTGTTCAGGCCGAGCAGGGCATAGAGGTAGAAAATCCCGATCGCCGTCAGGATCACCGGCACCAGCAGGGGCGCGAGCACCAGCATGCGCAACACGCCGGTGAAGCGGAAGCCGCCGCGATGCAGGCCGTAGGCGGCCGCCGTGCCCATCGGGGTTGCCACCACGGTGGTGAGGACGGCGATTTTCAGGCTCATCCAGGCGGCGTCCCGCCATTCGACGGAGCCCAGCAGGGCGCGGTACCAGCGCAGCGAATAGCCGCGCGGCGGGAATTCCAGCAGCGTGGAGTTGGAGAACGAAATCGGGATGACGATCAGCACCGGGATGACGAGGAACGCGATCACCAGCGCGCCCAGCAGGTAGAGCCAGAGGCGGCGGCGGGCGGGGACGTGGTCCTCGTTCATGGACCACCCACCTCGGTCAACCGGCGCAGCGGGAATAGCCGGGAGAAGCCCCAGAACACCGCCAGGGTGACCACGAACAGCACCACGCCGAGCGAGCTTGCCGCGCCCCAGTCGAAATAGGTGGCGATATTCTGCTGGATTTTCATCGAAATTGTCGTCACCCGGCCGCCGCCGAGGAATTGCGGGGTGATGTAGAAGCCGAGGCAGATGACGAACACCATCACCGTGCCGGCGGCGAGCCCCGGCACCGAGAGCGGCAGGTAAACGCGCCAGAAGGTGGCGGTGGGGCTCGCGCCCAGGCTGGCGGCGGCGCGGACGTAGTCACGGTCGATGGCGCGCATGTTGGCGTAGAGCGGCAGCACCAGGAACGGGATCATGATGTGCAACATACCGATGGTGGTGCCGGTGAAGTTGTGAACCAGCTGCAACGGCTCGTCGATCACGCCCCAATCCATCAGCACCGAATTCACCACCCCGCGGCGTTGCAGGATGACCAGCCAGGCGTAGGTGCGCACCAGGAGCGCGGTCCAGAACGGCACCAGCACGAGGGTGAGGCAGATGGAGGCGGCGCGCGGGGGCAGGAAGGCGATCATGTAGGCGACGGGATAGCCGAGCACCACGGAGAGCGCGGTGACCAGCACGCTGAGTTCGAAGGTGGTCCGGAAGATGGAGATATAGGCGGGCTCCACCACCATGCGGCGGTAGTTTTCCAGCGTCAGGCCGGTATCATCGAACACCGAGAGCCAGAACAGCCATCCGACCGGCAGGAACAGCAGCAGCCCCAGCACGAGGAAGGTGGGCGAGGTGAGTCCGGCCAGCGCATTGCGTTCGCGGCGGGCGTCGGCGCGGATGCCGGCGGCGTTCAGGCCCGTCGCCACTTCACTCATGGGGCAGGCACCAGCACGGTGTCGGCGGGATCGAGCGCCAGGCGCACCGGGCTGCCCACCGCCGGCATGGCGGCGATACGGGCGGCGCGGGCGAGTTCGCGCAATGTCACCACCGCGCCGCCGGCGAGGCGGACATCGATGCGCACGCTGTCGCCCTGGTAGACCACCTCCTCGACCACTGCATTGAGCAGGTTGGCGGCGGGCGCCGCGCCGAGGGAGACTTTTTCGGGCCGAAGCACCAATTGGTATTCGCCGTCGGCGGCGGGGCGGGCGGTTTGCAGCACCTGCTCACGCCAGCGGGCCACGCCGTTGCGAACGCTGACCGGCAGGAAGGTGCTATCGCCGATGAAATCCGCCACGAAATGGCTGGCGGGGGCTTCGTAGAGGCGCTGCGGGGTGTCGATCTGGAGGATGCGCCCGCCGTCGATCACGGCGATCCGGTCGGACAGCGTCAGTGCCTCGCGCTGGTCATGGGTGACGTAGATGACGGTGGTGCCGAGGCGCTGGTGGAGGTGGCGCAGTTCGATCTGCATCTGCTCGCGCAGCTTCTTGTCGAGTGCCGAGAGCGGTTCGTCCATTAGCAGGATGCCGGGTTCGAACACGATGGCGCGGGCGAGCGCCACCCGCTGGCGCTGGCCGCCCGAGAGTTGGTCAACCCGGCGGCTGCCGAGTTCGCCGAGTTGCACCTGTTCGAGCGCGCTCCTCACCCGGCGTTCGCGTTCGGCCGATGCCACGCCCCGCAGCACCAGCGGGAACGCCACGTTGGCGGCCACGTCCATATGCGGAAACAAGGCGTAGGACTGGAACACTACGCCGAGGTTGCGCTTGTGCGGCGGGGTGCGGATCATCTCGACCCCGCCGAACTTCACGCTGCCCGAATCGGGCCGGGTGAAGCCGGCGAGGATCATCAGCAGCGTGGTCTTGCCCGATCCGGAGGCGCCGAGCAGGGTGAGGAACTCGCCCTGCGCGACATCGAGATCGACACCGTCGAGCGCCACCACCCGGCCGTAGCGGCGTTCCAGGGCTCGCACCGCGATGGGCAGCGCTCCGGACGACACGGGCCCGCTCACTGTTGCAGGAACGCGTCCATCCGTTCGGTAAGCTTTGTCAGGTTGTCGCGCCAGAAGTCGAAGTTCATGTTGGTCTGCTTGGCGGCATTCACCGGGGCGGAATTGATTTTGGTGGCTGCTTCCGGGGTGATCTTGCCGGTGTCGAAGGCCTTGGCGTTGATCGGGCCATAGTCGATCAGGGCCGGGATGTTGGCTTGCAGATCAGGCGAGACCATCAGTGCGATGGCCTTCTGGGCGAGGGCGGCGTTCTTGCTGCCTTTGGGGATGACCAGGCAATCGATGTTGAAGATGCCCTGGTTGTAGGTGATGGCGGCCTTGGCGCCGTCCTTGATGACCGCGCCGGCGCGGCCGTTCCAGATCGCCACGATGTCCGCCTCGCCGTCCTTCAGCAGTTGGGCGGATTGCGCGCCCGAGGCCCACCACGACACCACGTTGTTCTTGATCCTGGCGAGCGATTTCAGGGCACGGTCGGCATCGAGCGGGTAGAGCTTGTCCATCGGCACGCCGTCAGCCATGAGCGCGATCTCGAAGGTTTCGCTGGCGCCGCGCGAGAGCGAGCGGGTGCCGGGGAACTTCTTGGTGTCCCAGAAATCGGCCCAGGTCTGCGGCCCGTTCTGGCCGTATTTCTGGGTGTTCCAGGCGATCACGGTGGAATAGTAGATGACGCCGATCCAATCCTTGGTGGCCATCGCCTTGTCGATGCCGTCGGTCTTGATAACGCTGTAGTCGAGCGGTTCGAACAGCCCCTCGGCAGAACCGCGGGCGCAACTGGCGCCGCCGAGATCGGCGATGTCCCACTTCACCGCGTTGGCCTTCACCTGGGCGCGCACATCGGCGACGCCGCCGAGGGTGTCTTCCTTGATGGTGATGTTGAGCATTTTCTCGATCGGATCGAGCAGCGCCTTGCGCTGGGCCGCCTGGTAGGCGCCGCCGTAGGACGCGAAGGTGATGGTGGTTTGCGCCGCCGCCGGCAGTGTTGCAGCGACACTCAGCAGAATGGCCGCGCGGAAGGTGGAGATCATTCCCATGTCTTAGCCCCCTTGTTTTATTCTTGCGGATGGTCCGGCAGTATCATCGGCACGGAGATGGCCGGCCGCCAAGAGGAAATTGCGTGGCCGGTGCAATACGGGTTAGGTTTTTTGTGTTGGCGTTTCCCTGAGGAGGCTCGTTTGAACGCATATACCCGTGCCGCCCTGCCGCCGAGCCTGTATGCCGACACCGCTCGCCCACCGGTAGCCACGCCGCCGCTGGATGGCGATCGCCGGGCTTCGGTGTGTGTCATCGGCGCGGGGTTCACCGGCATGTCCGCCGCGTTGCATCTCGCGGCGCAGGGTACCGATGTGGTGGTGCTTGAGCGCAATGAGCCCGGCTGGGGCGCCTCGGGGCGCAACGGCGGACAGGTCAATCCCGGGTTGAAATGGGACCCCGATACGGTGGAGGCCGATTTCGGCCCCGAGCTTGGGCGGCGCATGGTGGCGATGGCGTGGGATGCGCCGAACGTGGTGTTCGATATCGTCGCGCGCCACCAGATCGAATGCGAAGCCTCCCAGGCGGGCACGTTGCGGGCGGCGTTCCAGGGCAACAATGTCGCCGAAATCCGCGCGGCCTTCGAGCAGGGGGCGCGCCGGGACATGCCGGTGGAGTTCCTCGATGGCCCGGCGATGCGCACCGCGATGGGCACCGACCGCTACTTGTGCGCGCTGCTCGACAAGCGTGGCGGGCACGTCAATCCGCTCGGATATGCCCGCGGCATGGCGCAGGCGGCGCAGCAACTTGGTGTCACCATCCATGGCGGCACGCCGGCCGACAAGATCTGGCGCGAGGGAACGTCCTGGAAGGTGGCAACGCCGTCAGGCACCGTTACCGCGGATCGCCTGGTGATCGGCACCAATGGCTACACCGATGATTTGTGGCCCAAACTGCGGCGCAGCGTGGTGCCGGTCTACAGTGGGATCGCGGCGAGCGAGCCGGTGCCGGATGACGTCGCGCGGGAGATATTTCCGCTGCGTGGCTCCATCTACGAACTGGGCAAGATCACCACGTATTACCGACTTGACCGCTGGAACCGCGTGCTGATGGGCGGCCGCTGCCGGCAGACCGATATCTCCGAGCCGTCCGACGTGCAGTGGATGGTGGATTATGCCCGCCGCCTTTGGCCGCAACTGGCACCGTACAAGTGGACCCATGGCTGGAGCGGGCAACTTGCGGTCACGCCCGACCACTATCCCCATATCCACGAGCCCGCGCCCGGCGTGCTGGTGTGCGTGGCCTACAATGGCCGGGGAGTGGCGATGTCCACCGCGATGGGGCCGCAGCTTGCCAGGCGCACGCTGGGCGGGACCGCCGCTGAAATCGACATGCCGATCACCGATCTCAAGGAAATCCCGTTCCATGCGCTGTGGAAAACGGCGGTTTCGGCGCGGGTGCTGTATGGCCGGATTCGCGACTACCTGCACATCTGAGGTGCTGCGTTGGCGGCGGGGAACCGGCGTGTCGCCGATGTAATCCAGGCTCACGCTAACGTGGCCGGCGGCGCGGGTGGAAGGGATCAGTGTGGTGCCGAAGCCGACAGGATGCCGCTCCATGCACTATCGCAATCGCGTTCGAGGCTGTTTCGTGCGGGTTTCCGTCATCCTGCCGCTGATGCTCGCCATGGCGGGGACGGCGGGATCGACCCCGCCACCCATCGTGCGCAACCAGCCGCTGATGCTGCCGGTTGCCCCCACCCGGCCTGGCCAGGCGCAATCGACGGCCGAGCCGGCGGAATTCGCGGGGATCGTGGCATCGCATAATCGCGCCCGCCGTGCGGTGGGGGTACCTGAGGTGGCGTGGTCCGGCGAACTCGCGCAGACCGCGCAGGGTTGGGCGAACACGCTCCGGGCATCGAACAACTGCGACATGCGCCATAGCGGCGCCTCCGGCATCGGGGAGAATTTGGCCTGGGCGTCCGGCCAGCACCTCAGTCCGGCCGCGGTGGTGGCGATGTGGGTGGATGAGGCGCGATCGTACAACGCGGCCAGCACCATTTGTGCCGCCGGCGCGATGTGCGGGCACTACACGCAGGTGGTTTGGCACAGCACGCGGTTCGTCGGCTGCGGCATGGCGCGTTGCGGCGATTCCGAGGTGTGGGTGTGCAACTATTCGCCGCCGGGCAACTACGTCGGGCAGCGTCCGTACTAGAAGACGATCTGTGCCGAAACGTCGCGCGGAACGGCGGTATGCCTCACTGCCGCATGAAGCGGCTGAGGAAGAGTCGGGTGCGCGGGTGGGTGGGCGCTTCAAGCACCGCCGCCGGAGTGCCTTGCTCGATGACGTGGCCATCGTCCATGAACACCACGCGGTCCGCGGCGTCCCGCGCGAAGCCGATTTCGTGGGTGACCACGATCATGGTGAGGCCCTGGCCGGCGAGGTCCCGCATAGTGGCCAGCACTTCGCCGACCAACTCGGGATCGAGCGCGGAGGTCGGTTCGTCGAACAGCAGGAGTTTCGGGCGGATCGCCAGGGCGCGGGCGATGGCGACGCGCTGTTGCTGGCCGCCCGAGAGTTGGCGCGGGTAGGCGGTGGCTTTGTCGGCCAGGCCCATGCGGGCGAGGAGTTCGTGCGCGTGGGCGATGGCGGCCGCGCGGGGTTCGCCGTGCACGCCCACCGGCGCCTCGATGATGTTCTCCAGCGCCGTCATATGTGGGTAGAGGTTGAAGGACTGGAACACCATGCCGATCTGCCGGCGCTGGCGCACGATGGCCGCGGCTGACAATTTGACCAGCCGGCTGTGCCGCATCGTGTGGCCGATCTGCGCGCCGTCGACATCGATCACTCCGCGGTCGATGGCTTCGAGGTGGTTGATGCAGCGCAACAGGGTGGATTTGCCGGAGCCGGAGGGGCCGAGGATGACCACCACCTCGCCGGCCGCGACATCGAGGTCGATGCCTTTCAGTACCTCCAGCGCGCCGAAGGATTTATGGACGTTGCGGATGCGCACGAGGCTCATGCCGGCTGTCCCCGCTCGCTGCCGCGGGCGAAGCGACGTTCGAGCCAGCCCTGGCCGACATTGAGCACCGAGGTGACCAGCAGGTACCACAGCACCGCCACCAGCAGCATCGGGATGACCTCGAAGGTGCGGTTGTAGATGGTCTGCACCGAATACAGCAGGTCGGCCATGGCGATGACACTCACCAGCGAGGTGGCCTTGATCATGCTGATCAACTGGTTGCCGGTGGGCGGCACGATGGCGCGCATGGCCTGCGGCAGGATGATGCGACGCAGCGCGTAGGCGCGGGTCATCCCGAAGGCGTCGGTTGCTTCCACCTGGCCGCGATCCACCGAAAGCAGGCCGCCACGGATGATTTCGGCCATGTAGGCGGCTTCGTTGAGCGAGAGCCCGGCGATGGCGGCGGTCATCGGCGTGATGACGTCGTTGGTGTTCCAATGCAGCAGCGTCGGCCCGAAGGGGATGGAGATGGCGATTTCGGGGAACAGGGTGGAGAGGTTGTACCAGAAGATCAGTTGCACCAGCAGCGGCGTGCCGCGGAAGAACCATATGTAGAGCCCGGCCAGCCCGCCGAGCAGGCGGTCATTCGACAGCCGGGCGATGGCGATGGGCAGGCCGATGAGCACGCCCAGCGTCATCGCCACCACTGTCAGCCCCAGCGTCACCGACAGGCCCTCCAGGACGCTGGCGGTGGTCAGATAGCTCGCCACGACGGGCCAGCCGAAATTGCCGTTCCCGGCGACGATCCAGGCGAAATCGGCGGCGATCAGCATCACCGCCAGCCACAGCAGGCCGCGCCCCAGCGGGAACGGCCGATGGGCGCGGGCGACGTCCCGCGCCGCGTCGTCCATGCCGGTGGCGGGCACCTAGTTCTGCGACAGGTTGAGGCCGGGGGTGGCGATCATGTTCCGCTCCAGGCCCCATTTCTTCATGATGGCGGCGTAGGTGCCATTGGCCATCAGGGTGCGGATGCAATCGAGCAGCAGCGGGCCGAGGGGCGAGCCCTTCGCCACCACGGCGCCCTGCACCAGCGCATCGAAGCCGTTGGCCTGGCCGGTGGCGGCGAGCTCCAGGTCGCCGCGGGCCTGCTCGACGAAGTAGGTCAGCGGTGCCTGGGAGGAGAAGAACGCGTCGGCCCGCTTGGAGCGTACCGCGAGGAGGGAGGTGGGCTGGTCGGTGTAGGACTGCACTTCGAGCACCGGCTTGCCGGCCGCGGCACAGGCTGCCGCCTGGGCTTTGATCACCTTTTCCGCCGAGCCCGCCGCCATCACCGCGACTTTGGTGCCGCAGGCCTGGGCCAGGCCGTCGATGTGCTTCGGGTTGCCCTTCTGCACCGCGAAGACGACGTATTCCTGTACGTAGTCGACGAAGTCGTTGGCGTCCTGCCGCGATTTGAAATCGCCGATTGGGCCCATGGCGAACTGGTAGCGGCCGGCCTTGATGCCGGTGAGCACCGAGGACAGGCCGCTGACGGTGGTGTTCTCCACCTTCACGCCGAGCAGGGCGCCGATGGCCTGGCCGATGTCCGCACTCGCCCCGGTGAGCGTGTTGTTGTCGCCGACGATTTCGTAGGGGGGGAAGGAGCCGCTATTGACCGAAACCATCTTGCCGGCGGCCAGGATGTCGGCGGGCAGGCGGGCCCGTAGCGCCTGGTCCGGCTCGGCGTGGGCGGGGAGACTGGCGAGGACGGCGGCCAACAGTGCGGCGAGGGCGATCGGCTTGATCATCGGGCGTTCCTTCAGGCCGGTTCGGTGGGAAACAGGGTGTCGGGGGTCATCGGGGCGTCCATCAGGCCCTGGTGATGGGCCTGGGCGATGAAATCGGCGATCATGCGGCGGTTGGGTTCCAGGCCGCTGGCGTCCCATCCTTCGGGCAGGTCACGGGCGGATTGGCCGAGTTCATCGATGATCCACGGCGTGGTTTCGGCGTAGCGGCGGCGCTTGTCGAGCCACATGCGCTGGGAGGCATCGAGCAGGTCGCTGAGTTCCTGGGCGAGCCAGGGGTATTTGCGCGCCATCTCGGCCTTCACGCCGAGGATGTGGATGCCGGGCACGTAGCCGACGGCGTTGAAATAGGACAGTTCGGCGGCACGCAGGTCCGCCACGAGGTGGCGGTACTTCGCCTCGCGCCCATAGAAGCCGGCCGGCATGAAAGGGGTGAACACCGCGTCGAGCTTGCCGTCCAGCAGCAGGTCAAGGATCGGTGGATCGCCGGGAAGGGTCTCGATGCGGCCGGGGCGGGCGTAGCGGCCGACGCGATCCAGGGTGGGGTGGGAGGCCGAGAGCCGGCCCACCGTCCAGTGCGCGTCCTCGATGCCGACGCCATCGCGCGCCAGGGCGGCACGGGTCCAGGTGTTGCCGGAATCCTGCCATCCGGCGAGGCCGATGCGCCGACCGTGCAGGTCGGCCAGGGTGGTGAGCGTGCTGTCCCGCGCGGTGATCACGCAGCGGTGGCGGAAGGCGCGCATGATGAAGTTCGGCACGCCCACCACCGCCGTTTCGCCGCGGGCGCGGGCGGTGGTGTAGCGGCTGAGCGAGGTCTCGCTGGCATCATAGTTTGGGTCGGTGGCGAGGTCCTCCGGCAGGGCGGCCACACGGTCCAGCCGGAGGTCCAGCCGCTCGGAGGTGATATCTCCGAGCGCCAGCGGCGTCATCGCGTCCCAGTCCCGCACGGCCAGGCGGATGGTTGGTTTCACCTTGCTCTCCACGTCAAATACAGGCGCATGGTAGCCGGTTCCGGCCGGGTGCGGCTACCGCCTGGCGTCCCGCAGGGGGCGAAGGGTAGGTGGGGCGCGGCGGAACGGGAAGGAGGCGATATCGAGCGCCGCGGGTCCGGGGGCATCGATGTCGATCATCACCGGGCAGATATCGCGGAAGGCGGCGCGGAAGTGGTTCTTCGCTTTCACGCACAGCACGGCGACCTCGCGCATATCGATATCGTGCAGGTCCAGGAAGGCCGGATCATGCGCCGAGCCGCATTCGGTGGTGACGATGATGCGGATGGTGTCGACCGCGATGAGGGCGGTGGTGCCGAGCGCCATCGGCAGCCCCTGCATCACCGGGCCGCGATTGACGTATTTGCCGTCGGTGATTTTCAGCACGCGCCCGCTGAACGGCACCGGGGCGCCGAAGCTGGTGCTGATCCGTCCGCCCAGGGTGCCCGCAATGGGCGCGCCTTCGCCCGCCGCGACGCAGCGCCGCACCAGGTCCGGGTCGGCGAAGAAGGCGAATACCACGGGTACGGTGGGTTGGGCCGCGAACAGCGCCCGTAACATCTCGGGGGTGTCGGCGATGCCGCCGGACAGTGGGTTGTCGCCGGCATCCACCACCGCGACCGGGGTGACGGCGCTGGCGAGTGCCTGGGCGATGCCGTCGGCCGCGTTGGGCAGGGTGATGTAGAAGCGATCGAGCCGGTGGCGCATTTCGGCCACCACGCGCTCGGCGGCGGACTGGGCTAGTGCCGCGTCGGCGTCGGCGAACACCATGGCGCCGGCACCCGCCGCCGTGCTGTCGCCATAGGAGAAGCCGCCGAAGGGCGAGACGTCGAGGATGCGCGGATCGAATTCCAGGGCGCGGGCGAAGGCTTCGAGTTCGGCCATCGGGCCCTCGGCTGTGCGCATGTTGATGCTGGGCAGGATGGCGTCGATCTTGGCGATGTGGCCGACCGGATGCAGCACGCCGCGCACCGTGCGGTCGAGCACATCGAGCACGCGCAGGGCGGTCTCGTTCATGTCGATATGCGGGTGCTCCTTGTAGCCGGCGGCGAAGTTCACCAGCCCGGCGATACGCGGATCGAGGTTGGCGTGCAGGTCAAAGCTGACGCCGAGCGGGATGTCGGGGCCGATCACCGCGCGGACGCGGCGGATGATCTCGTAGTCGGCAAGGTCCATGTCCTCCACCACCATGGCGCCGTGCAGCGAGAGGAAGACCGCGTCCCACGTGCCGTCACGTAGCCCGGCCAGGATTTCGGCGAGGATGGTCTCGTACGTGTCGCGCGGCAGCGGGCCGGCGGGGTTGGCGCCGGCGAGGCGCAGGAAGGTGCCATGCCATTCGGGGTGGGCTTCGAGGAAGGCGACGGCGCCGCCGATCTCAGTGCCGGTGCCGCGATAGATCGCCGGTGCTTCCTGGCCGATGTACCATTCGTAGGCGAAGGATTTCAGGTCGGTCGGCACCGGCGAGAAGGAATTGCCCTCGTGCCAGAAGCGGGCAATGGCGAGACACGGCATGGTGGTGACTTTCAGGTCGTGGGCGAATGCGACCAGGGTGCCACCGGGCGGCGCTGTTGCCCACCCGGCGTAATAGGGGTTACCAGTTCGGCAGCAAACGGGGGATCGGCCAATGACTGCCATCATCGAGACGACCGGCGGGCGGGTGCGTGGCATCGCGATGGGGGCGACAAGTGCGTTCCTCGGCATTCCCTATGCCGCCGCGCCGGTGGCGCCGCATCGCTTCATGGCACCGCGCCCGGCCGCACCCTGGGCCGGCATTCGCGAGGCCGCCAATTTTCCGCCCTCGGCGTGCCAAGTGCTGTTTCCGTTCCTCGATCCGGCCTTGGCGCAGGACCCGGCGCATGCCGCCACCCGAGATTTTCATCGCGGCATCGAGGATGCGCCGATCCCCTATGGGGAGGACTGCCTGGGGCTGAATGTCTGGACCCCGTCCGCTGCCGGCAAGCGGCCGGTGATGGTGTGGCTGCATGGCGGCGGGTTCGCCTCGGGCTCCGGCTCCTGGGGCTGGTGGACCGGCGATGATCTTGCCGCGCGGCAGGATGTGGTGGTGGTGACCCTCAACCACCGGCTCAATATCTTCGGGTTCCTGTCGCTCGCCGATCACGGCGGCGCAGAGCATGGGTTGAGCACCAATGTGGGTGTGCGTGACATCGTGAAGGCGCTTGAATGGGTCCGCGACAATATCGCGGGCTTCGGGGGCGATCCCGGCAATGTGACCATCTTCGGACAGTCCGGCGGCGGCATGAAGGTCACCACGCTGATGGCGATGCCGGCGGCCAAGGGGCTGTTCCACAAGGCGATCGTGCAGTCCGGCCCGTTCCTGCGCGCGGTGCCACGGGCGCGGGCGGCGGAGGTGGCGGGGCGGATGCTGGCGCGGCTTGGCATTGCGTCGGGGCGGCTTGAGGCTTTGCAGACGGTGCCTGCCGAGGCGCTGGTGGCCGCATTCGCCAGTGCCAATGAGGGCGGGCCGGGCGTGCTGCGGCAATTCGCTCCGGTGATCGACGGGGAGAGCCTGCCGGCCGATCCGTTCGAGCCGGGGGCTCCGGCCACAGCGGCGGGTGTGCCGATGCTGATCGGTGCCACCAGCGAGGAAGTTACCAGCCTGCAGGGGTTCGGTGAGCCGACGATCTTCACCTTCGGGGCGGATGAATTGACCGGCCGGGTCGCGCGGGCCTGCGAGATCGAACCGTCCGCGGCCGAGGCGCTGGTCGCCGCCTACCGGCCCGCGCGGCCGCAGGCGACGCCGGCACAGCTTTACGCCGCTATCGCGTCCGACCGTCGGTTCGGCTTCGGCAGCATCACCCAGGCCGAGCGGCAGGCAGGGCAGGCGGCGGTATATGCATATCGGCTGACATGGCAGAGCCCGGTGCAGGGCGGGCGGATGGGGGCGCCGCATAACCTCGATCTGCCCCTGGTGTTTGGACGCGATCGGGCGCCGGGGGTGACCGGGGAGGGGACGGCACATCATGCCCTGTCGGCCGCGATGCAGACGGCGTGGGCAAATTTCGCCCGTACCGGCAATCCCCATCATGCCGGGCTGCCGCACTGGCCGGCCTATGACGCGAGGGTGCGTCCGACGATGATTTTCGACCAGGCCTGCGAAGTGGTGAATGATCCGGCCGGCGCCGAGCGGCAGGCGCAGGCCGCGCTGCCGCCCCGGCTGTGAGGGCTCAGCCCTTCACGGCGGCCGCAGTGAGGCCTTTGACGAAGTAGCGCTGGAAGAACACGAACAGGATAGCGATCGGGATGGTGGCCACCGTGGAGGCCGCCATCGCCGCGCCCCACATGGGCTGGCCGAGATAGGGCTGGGTATAGGTGGCGAGACCAACCGACAGAACGTTCAACGCCTTGTCCTGCACGATCACCAGCGGCCACAGGAAGGCGCCCCACGACCAGATGAACATGATAATGGCCAGGCTCGCCAGCGCCGGCAGCAGCAGCGGCAGGGCGATCTGGAGGAAGATGCGGAACTCCGAGGCACCGTCCACCCGCGCGGCTTCCAGCAGTTCCTCTGGCAGATCGGACGCGTACTGGCGCATCATGAACACGCCGAACGCGTTCATCATCCCGGGGATGAGCAGCCCGGCGTAGGAGTTTTCCCAGCCGAATGCCTTCATCTCGATGAACAGCGGCACCACCAGCACCTGGAACGGCACCATGATGGTGGACAGCACCGCCAGGAACAGCAGCGTGCGGCCTGGGAAGCGGTACTTGGCGAAACCGAACCCGGCCAGCGCGCCGAAGAACACCGTCACCACCACGTGGCACATGGCATAGAGCCAGGAGTTGGCGAAATAGGTCCACATCGGGGCGATTTCGGCGGCGAGGCGGAATTGCGCCCAGCCCTGGAAATCCCACGGGATGAAGTGCATCGGGATCGCCTGGATCTCGACCTCGGCCTTGAAGGCGGAACTGGCCATGAACCAGATCGGGAAGGCGAACACCGCCGCCAAGGCCAGCGCGATGAGGAACCGGACCGGGCGCTTACGCACGTCTGTTGAACCACAGTTGCGCCAGCGTCACCGTCATGATCATGCCGAACATCACCACCGAGATGGCGGCCGCATCGCCCATGCGGAAATATTGGAAGCCGTATTTCAGCACCAGCAATGCCAGCACCATGGTGGAGTTGGCCGGTCCGCCGGCGTCATTGGGCAGCACGTATTGCAGAGCGAAGGTCTGGAAGGCGCCGATGGAGGACAATGCGGCCACCAGCACCGCCGTCGAGCGGAGTTGCGGCATGTCGACATACCAGAACGTGCGGATCGGCCCGGCACCGTCGATGGCGGCGGCTTCGCGGAACTCGGGCGGGATTGCGGCCAGGCCGGCCAGCCAGATCATCATGAAGAACGGGATCACCGCCCAGTCATGCACGGCGATCATCGAGAATGGCGCCAGCACGGCGTCCGCCAGCCAGCGGATTTCGGTGATGCCCCACCAGCCGCCGGTGAGCGAGGTGACCACGCCGTTGGGATGCAGCAGCAGCCGCCACACCACCGCCACAACCGCGACCGGCGGCAGCACCGGCAGGAAGAACGCCGCCTTCAGCCAGTCCCGCCCGCGGAAGGTCTGGTCGAACACCAGGGCCGCGGCCAGCGACAGCACCCACACCGGCACCGTGGCGCCGGCGACAAACACCAGCGTGTTGAGCAGCGCCTGGCGGAACAGCCGGTCGCTCCACAGGTTGACGAAATTATCCAGCCCCACCCAGATCGGCGGGCTCAGCAGGTCATAGTCGGTGAAGCTCAGGTAAAGCCCGAACATCATCGGGAACACGTTGAAGGCGACGAAGAAGCCGACCGCCGGAAGGACGAAGATGAGGCCCCACCACTTGTAGTGAAACCTCATCCCGCAGCCCTACTTCACCAGTGCGGCGGCGCGCGCCCGCTCGCGGTTCATGATGGTGTTCACTTCCTCGTTCATCACCGGCATCACCGCCTCCACCTTCTCGCCCTGCACGATCTTGTCGCGCCCGCGCAGGATGGCATCGAGCACCTGGGTGTAGCCGACCACGCGGGGCGAGAACTTCGCCTTCTTGAGTTCGGCGACGAAGAAGGGCGCGGCCGGGTTGGCCTTGAAGGCGGCGCTCTCGGTTACATCGAGGCGCGGGGTGAACAGGCCGGCGGCGGCGAACAACTGGGCCGCGTGATCGGTGTAGAACCGCACCAGCTTCCACGCGGCCTTCTGCACCGGAGTGGGCGACCGGGCGTTGACCATCATATAGAAGGCGTATTCGTCCATCCCGTTGTCCGACGTGCCCGCGGCGAACTTGGGCACCGGCAAGACGGTCCAGCTGATCTTGGCGTTGTCCATCTGCGGCACGCCCCACACGCCGAAGCTGCATTCGGCGCCGAGGTTGCCGGCGAGGAAGGCGGTGCGGCTGTCGGTGTATTGCGGGCCGCCGAGGCGGAGCTTGCCGGTCCAATCCTGGAAATACCGGAAGGTCTGGCGGGCCTGCGGGGTATCGAGGGTGGCCTTGTAGGCATCCTCGTCGATCATGTTGGAGCCGAGTTGGTGCAACATGGTGTTGGGCACGTACCAGAAGGCGCCGGGAATGGTCCAGTTGAAGTCAAACCCGCGGCGCACCGGCACGCCGTTGGCGTCCCGCTTGGTCAGCTTCTCCGCCACTGCCGGCAGGGCTTCCCAGGTTTTCGGCCAATCCTTCTTCGCGTCCAGCCCGGCTTCCTGCCAGATGGCGTTGTTGGCGAAGCAGGCCCAGTTGGAAAGCTCGGTCGGCACGCCGTAGAGCTTGCCCTGGAAGCGGATGCCATCGAACCCGGCGCCCTGGTATTTCGCCAGCAGGGCGGCTTCGTCGGGCAGGCCCATCGCGGCGTAGTCGATCGGTGCCAGGATGCGGGAGTTGAAGTACTGCGTCACCAGGGTGGAGGTGTTGTTGAAAATGTCCGGCCCCGAGCCGGCGGCGAAGGCGGTCAGCAGCTTGGTGGGGTATTCGGCCACTGAGATGACATCGTACTGCACCTTGATGTCGGGGTTGGCCTTCTCGAACTCGGCGATGATGGCCTTGTCGAGCGCGATGCGCGGCGGGTGCTCGTGCATCCACATCCGCACCGTGACCGGCTGTGCCACGGCAAGCCCGGCCCACAAAGCGAGGCCGGCCAGGGTGGCGATACCCGATAGAAGTCGCATGTTGATTTCCTCCCGTGGCGTCCTTGTTGCGCGGACCCTCGCACGGGCCGCCACGGGCGGGCAAGCGGCGGCTGCGGTTAGCCCGCGCGCGGGGCGCCCCAGGTGTCCCAGTAGGTCCGCTCGCGCGCCGGCACCCGTCTGGCCGGCTTCAGGTCTCCGCCGGTGATGTAGGCCACCGGCAGCAGCGCGGCGGGGGTGATGTTGGCCGGCATGCCAAGGAGATCAGCGATTTCCTTCTCGTGGCGCAGCGCCAGCGTGGTCCAGGCGCTGCCGATCCCGCGCGCCCGCAACGCCAGCACCAGCGACCAGGCCGCCGGCAGGATATTGCCGTAGAACCCGCCGAGGCGGGCCACGGTGATGTCCTCCTCAGGCCGCCCTTCGAGGCATGGGATGACGAGCATCGGCACATCGCGCAGGTGATCCACCAGATACACCCAGGAGGCCACGTCCCGCGCATGGGTCTTGCGCCGCTCGGCCAGCACCTCGGCGGTATAGACCTTGGCGAACGCCTGCTGGTACCAGTCCCCGATGGCGGCGCGCTTGGCCGGGTCGGTGACGATCATGAAGTGGTAGCGGCACACATTGCCGCCGGCCGGCGCCTGCACCGCGATTTCGAGGCAGTGCTCGATGATCTCGGGTTCGACGGGGCGCGTGAGATCGAGGCGCTGGCGCACCGAGCGCGTGGTGGTCAGCAGCTTGTCGACGGTTTCGAGATCCATGTGGCGCCCCCCTCGGCCCGCGGGAGAACCCCGCCTGGCCAGGGTGGCATGGCGGTGCCGGTGGTGCAAAGCGCCGTGCGTTCAGGCTGCCCCGGGGTCACACATCGTCCAGCCATTGCGGCCGGACTGTTTTGCCGCATAGAGGGCGGCATCGGCGTTTTGCAGCAGCCCGTCGGCCCCGGTGCCGTGCTGGGGGAACAGTGCGATGCCGATCGACAGCCCCACCCGCACACGCTGGTCGTTCACCGCGCAGGGCTGGCCGATATTGTGCAGCAGACGGTCCGCGAGGGTCCGGGCGGTTTCGAGGCAGGCCACGTTGCGGGCGATGATGCAGAACTCGTCGCCGCCGATGCGCGCGACGATATCGCCCTCGCGCACCGTTCCCAGCATGCGGGCGGCGGCGGTTTGCAGCACGCGATCCCCGGTCGCGTGGCCGTGGGTGTCGTTGACATCCTTGAAGCGGTCGAGATCGAGATACAGCACGGCGAATGGCCGACCGGTCTCGGTGTTGCCGGCGATGGCGTCATCGAGACACGCGCGGAAATGGGCGCGGTTGGTCAGGCCGGTGAGGGCGTCATGGTTGGCGCGGTAGGCAGCACTTTCCTCGGAGCGTTTGCGTTCGGTGACGTCCATCAGGGTATGGACCGTCCCGCCGTCCGACAAGCGGACGCTGCGCACTTCCAGGATCATGCCGCCGGGACGGGTGAGTTCGTAGGTGAGTGGAAACGTGGCGGGCGCACCGGGCTGCAGGAGCAGCCAGGGCGGGGTGTCGCCGTGGCCGTTGTGGGCGCGCTCGTGCCGCAGCAGCGCCTCCAGGGTGGCGCGGCGCTCCATCAGGTCGGCCGGAAGGTCAAGCATGGTGAGGGCGCGGCCGTTGCACATCTTTACCCGTCCGTTGACCCCCACGACGAGCAGGCCGAGATCCATGGATTCCAGGATGTGTTGGAACGCCGCCTGGTCCTCGGCCATGCCGGGTTGCGCCATGCCGGCATGGCGGCCGTTGTGCCGGCGCTGCGGGAGGGCCGGATCGTCCGGCAGGGCGGCGTGCTGCCGGGCGGGGATCTTGGCGTGCAGCAGGGGCATACCGGCCGCCACCGGCGGCCGGGTTTGCGACCATCCGCCATGCGGCAGGATGGCGGGAATATGTGCCCATCGCTTGTCGAGGGTGTGAATTCGCTCGTTTGTTCCGGTCATGATGGCCTCGAACTGCAAATGGCTTGACGTGCGCCTGGGCGCCTCGCTCTAAATAATCTGGTCTGTCGGACAGGCCTGGGATGGCCTGCCTGGCCGGGCGGGTAATTCCGCCGTGCGGCCAGTCTACTCTGTCAGTCCAAGCTGGTGTGATTTTCGTGGTTCAAATGACCCATGCCCAACCTGGACCGGGCGTGGCCGCTCCTGAATGCGTCACCGTCGACCGGCAGGGTTCACTCGCCGGCACCTTTTGCCCTCCTTTTGCGGCGTTCCGGGGTTTTCCGGATGACGCCGTATTGAAACGCTAGTCGAGTGTGGGCGATTGACTAGGAGCGGAATCTAGCTAGCCCATCTTATTCACGGCGTGGCAGGGATTCGCTGGCGGGCGTCGCGTAAGGCGTTGATCACGTTTAAGGACTGGGTGTCGAAGCCATCCTTTCCACGCGAACGCGCCGAGCCACACCCGCCATGTCCGACGATA